>DATHUY010000011.1 GCA_035461765.1 Longimicrobiales bacterium | reverse complement strand
TCGCGTCCCTCCACCCACCGCTGCCAGCTCGCGAACTCGAAAGGTCGGCCAAGGAAGTCCTCGATGAGGCGAGCGGCCGGCCGCGAGCCGCCGCCGCGCAGGATGGCGTCCCGGTAGCGGCGGGCGGGCGCCGGGTCGAGCGGATTCGCCGGATCGAACGCGCTCCACAGGTCCTTCGCGATCACCTGCGACCACAGATACGTGTAATACGTTGCCGAGTAGGCACCGATCCCGACGTGATCCAGCGATGTCGCGGGATGCATGGCGGGGTCGACGCTGATATCGAGATACTTCGCAAAAGCGGACTGTGCGATTGCATCGGCGTCGACCTCGGCGGCCGGCCGATCGTGCAGGGAGAGCAGCATGGCCGCGAACGCGGCCTGGAGTGCGGCCTGCATCGGCCGATCGAAGGCGTCTGCATCTCTCATCCGCTGCACGAGCTCGTCCGGAATGGGTGCGCCGGTCTCGACGTGGCGCGTGATGCGGCGCAGGACCGCCGGATGGCCTACCCACTCCTCCAGCATCTGCGACGGCGCCTCATTGAAGTCGAGCTCGTCCGGCCACGCCGTGGCGGCGTACGGCCGGACGGCGAACAGGGCATGCAGCAGATGTCCGAACTCGTGGAAGAACGTCGTGACGCCGCCTCCTCCGCGCTCCATGAGACCGGGATCTCCCGGCTCGCCGCCCGGGAAGTTCGTGACGAGCACGGCCTCGGGGAGCTGTCGTCCCGCGATGCCGGCGCGGACGCCCGCCACGGCGTAGTGCGTGTACTTACCGGCGCGCGGGTGCAGGTCGAGGTAAATGCGCCCTATGAGCTCGCCGTTCTCGCGCGCCTCGTACGCCTCCACGTCCGGATGCCACAGCGGTACGGTTACGCGGTCGAACCGGAGGCCGAACAGCTCGCCGGCCAGCGCGAGCAGTCCCTCCTTGACGACAGCGAACGGGAAGTAGGAGCGGACCTCGCGGCCGTCGAGCGCGTACCGCTCGCGCCGCGTGAGCTCGGCCGCATGCGGGAGGTCCCATGTGCGGAGTGCTGCGATCGACGGATCGTCGCGGAGCAGGCGAGCCAGGTACTCAGCAGACAGCCGCTCACGCGCCGGCGCCAGCGCGGCATGCACTCGCCCGAGGAAAGCGCGGATCGTGTCCGGCGATCCCGCCATCCGCGTCTCGGCCTGGTATGCCGCCCAGTTCGCAAACCCGAGCAGCTGTGCCACGTCCTCTCGCGCATGGAGCAGCGAGTCGAGCACGGCGACATTGGCCGGCCGGCCGCGGTTGACGAACGCGGTCGCGGCGCGCTTCCGGAGGTCGCGGTTCGCCGCGTAGCGGCTGATCGGAACGAAGTCACCATAGCGCGCGGTGAGTACTACCCGACCCTGCGCGTCGATGTCGTGAGCAGCGATCCAGTCGGGCGGCATCCCCTCGAGCTCGTCCGGGTCTGCAAGGAACGTCGTAGTGTCTTCCGCGAGGTTGCGGGCGAACGCGGTGCCGAGTCGGTCCAGCGTCTCGAAATGCGTGCGCACCTGCTGGCGCGTCGCGTCGTCGCGGTCCGCGCCTGCGCGACGGAGATCGCGCAGAATGCGCGCGGTGAGCAACCGTTCCTCCGCCGTGAGGCCGGCGGTGTCGAGCGCCGCGAACGCGCGCGCGATGCGCGGATCGGTGGTCAGCTCGGACTGCAGCCGGCTGACGCGCCGCTCCGCAAGCAGCCCCGCCGCGCGAACAGCGCTGTCCGGGTGGACGTTCACCGCGATGGTTGCCAATCCGTATGCGATCCCGCCGCGATTGTACGCGTCGTCGAACGGGCGCAGCGTGTTGTCGGCCGTGCGCGGACCCTCAACCGTTACGAGGCGCTCGACGGCGGCGCGGGCAGCGGCGAGATGCTCGTCGACCAGCCGCGCGAGCTTCGCGGCATCGAGATCGGCGGGGTAGAACGGCTCGGTGACAGGCGCCTGCGCGCGGGCAGCCGGTACCTGTACCAGCGCGGCCAGCACGGTGAACGCGGTCCACGCCCGCCCGCAGCGAGTTGACGGGTTCATCTTGCCACGACCCTTCCCGGACCAGGATGGCAGCTCCATCGGATGCTGCGTCCGGTGGGCAGCATCCGTTATACAAACGCAGTAAGCTCCGGGGCGGGGCCATGGCGCGACCTGCATGATACCTGGTCACCGGGCCTGGTAAGTCACGGTGAGGTTCTCACTCCGGTTT
>DATHUY010000010.1 GCA_035461765.1 Longimicrobiales bacterium | reverse complement strand
ATCGCGAAGCCGATGCCGACGATCGGACGGCCGTTCGGCGTCGCATTCAGCACCGCCGTGTTGATGCCGATGACCTCGCCTCGCGAATTGAGGAGTGGACCGCCCGAGTTGCCCGGATTGATCGCGGCATCGGTCTGGATCAGCTCGTCCAGCTGTGCGCTGATCGAGCGGTTCAGCGCGGACACCACACCGGTCGTCACCGATCGCTCGAACCCGACAGGGTTGCCGATCGCGATCGCGGCCTGGCCGACCTGCAGCTGATCCGAATCGCCGAGCGGCGCGGCCGGCAGGTCGCGCGCGTTCACGCGTACGACGGCCAGGTCGATGTCGGGTGCGCGTCCGAGCACTTCGCCCTGGTATTCGTCACCGTTCGCCATGCGCACCATGACCGCTCGCGTGTTCCCGACGACGTGTGCGTTCGTCAGGATCACGCCGTCCTCGCGGATCACGACGCCGGAGCCGGAGCCCGCGCGACCCCGGATGCTGACCACCGCGGGCGAAACACGCCGCGTGATCTCGATGACGGTCTCCTCCGGCGAGAGCGGCGCATTGTCGAGCGCCGATCCATCCGCCCACGCGGGCGCAGCGGTGCCGAGTGGCTGCCCGGTTCCCAGCATCGCCTGGCCGGCGCCTATGCCCACGCCAAGTGTGCCCGCGAGCGCGAGAGCAGTGAATGTCTTCCTCATTCGTCGTCCCTCCTCCGGGCGGGACGCAGCGTCCCGCCGTGTCGTTGTCTATCAGAGAATACTCCCGAGGAGGCCAAAATGGTTCATGCTCGGCGCTAGTCGGCGCGCAGTGCCTCCGAGGGATCGGTGCGTGCCGCACGACGTGCCGGGACGAGGCTGGCCAGCACGGCGACGAGCAGCAGAATGGCGCTGACGAACGCCAGAATCCGCACATCGCCGGGCTCCACCCCGAACAGCAGCGACTCGAGCGCGCGCGTGGTGACCAGCGCGGCTGCGACGCCGACGAGAACGCCGAGTCCTGCCAGCAGCAGGGACTGCCCCATGATCATGCTGACGACCTGACCGACACGGGCACCGAGCGCCATCCGGACGCCGATCTCGGACCGGCGTTGACCCGTGAGGTAGGCGATCACGCCGTACAGTCCGACGGCGCTCAGGAACAGCGCCATCACGGCGGCGATACCGAGCAGCAGCATCATGAATGACGTGCGCGCCATCTGCTCGGAGCCGTTGATGATCTCTTCCATTGTGCGCACACCCGCGAGCGGCACGTCCGGATCCATGCCGCGCACGATGTCGCGGAGCACTGGCTCGAGCGCGGCCGCATCCATGCCGGCGACTTTCACCGTGTACGTGATGTTCGGGAACGGATGCTCCGTGACGTACGCGCCGGTCATGGCGGTGGTCGGATAGTAGATCGCCTCGATGGGCGGTGAGGCGAGGCCATCGCTGCGTACGTCGTCGGCGACGCCAACGATACGATACCAGGGCGGGCCGTCCTGGTAGGAGATGATGCCCCTGCCGATCGGGTCCGCATCCGGCCAGAGGCGGTCGGCGAGCGCACGGCTGATGACGGCGGCGCCGGCGTGGGTGTCGACATCGGTCCAGGTGAGCGAACGCCCGCGGATGATGTCGATGCCCATGGCCTCGAAGTAGCCCGGCAGGACGTGCGCCGTCGGCAGACAGGCCTCATCGAGAACGGCGGCGTTCTCGGCGATCGTGTAGGAACAGTTCAGCCCCACTGCCGAGAGTGGGACACGCGTCGTGCCGCCCACCTGTGTGACACCGGGAATCGCGGCGATCCGGTCCGTCAGCTCCCGCTGGAACCGTGTGATCGATTCATCCTCGTATCGGGAGCGTGGCGTGAACGCGTTGAACGTCAGCACGTTCTCGGGGTCGATGCCGGAACGGACGTTGTGAAGGTTGACGAGGCTCTGGAGCACCAGCGCACCCGCGGCGAGCAGCACGAGTGCCATGCCGACCTGTCCGACCACGAGGCCGCTGCGTACCAGCTGACGCTGACGCGATGGCGTCGCGCCACGACCGCCTTCGCGCAAGTCACGGAAATCGCTGTCCGTGCGCAGCAGCGGCACGAGCCCGAACAGCACACCGGTGAGTGCGGCCAGCGACGCGGCGAAGCCGAGCGAGCGCCAGCCGACACCGATCTCGTCGAGACGGGGCACGCTCGGCGGCGCGACAGCAACGAGGATCTGGACGCCGGCATAGGCCAGCGCTGCACCGAGCACGCTGGCGCCGATCGCCAGCAGCAGGCTCTCCGTCAGATAGTGCACCACCAGGTGACCGCGCTCCGCGCCGAGCGCGGTCCGCAGCGACAACTCGCGCCGCCGCGCCTCCGCCCGCACGAGCAGCAGGTTGCCCACGTTCGCGCATGCGATCAGCAGCACCAGACCGACGGCGCCGAACAGCATCCACAGCACGCGATCGATGCTGCCCAGTACGCGGTCGCTGACCAGCGAGACGGACGCCCGGAAGCCGGAACGCTCCATGAAGCCGCCGCCGTATGCACCCGGGAACTCATCCGGCAGCCTTTCCGTGAGCCGCTGGATGTCCGCCGTTGCGGCTTCGACGGTCGTGCCGGGCCGCATGCGGCCGTACGCACCGACGTAGTGCCAGTTCACGGGCTCCAGCGAGCGATCGAGCGCGAGCGGCGTCCAGATGCGCGTGTCGTGACCCGGCAACCTCAGCCCCGGCTCCAGAACCCCCGTGATCGTATACGAAGCCGCGCTCAGGGTCACGGTGCGGCCGACCACAGATGAATCGCTTCCGAAGCGGCTGCTCCACAGCTCGTGGCTGAGCAGCGCCGCCGGTGCCGCGCCGGGCTTGTCGTCCTCCTCACTGAACAGCCGGCCGAGCAACGGTCGGGCTCCGAGCAGATTCAGGAGCGATGCACTGACGCGCGCACCATCGACTCGCTCTGCGTCGCCTACGCCGGACAGCGTGTACGTCGTCGTCGCGTACGCACCCAGCTCTTCCAGCGAGCGATTGTTGTCGAGATAGAAGAAATAGCTCGCAACGGAGCTGCCCCAGTCGCCCTCGCTGACCTTCGGCGCACTGTGCGCCACCTGGACCAGCCGGTCCGGCTCCGGATACGGCAGCGGCCGCAGCACGATCGAGTCGATCAACGTGAAGATCGCCGTCGTCGCACCAATGCCGAGGCCCAGTGTGATGATGGCGACCGCAGTGAACACCGGTGCCCGCCTGAGCGAGCGGAACGCCTGCCGGGCTTCGCGCCGCACGGCATCCGATACCTCCATACGACGCTGCTCCCTTCGAATTTCCCGTTCGATTTCACATGTCTCATCACGGAACGCCCCGAGATCGCCAAACCGGCGGCGCGCCTCCTCCCGCGCCTCCGCTGCCGACATACCGGCAGCCTCGAGGTCCGCCGCGCGCAGCTCCATGTGCAGCAGCAGCTCCTCGTCGACCTCGTCCTCGATCCGCTCCGGCCGCAACAGCGACCGCAGCTCCCGGTATCGGTCCGGAATCCAGCTCATGAACCCTCAGCCAGGTTGTGCGGCCAGCACCCTGCCGACGACGGTCGCAAACTGCTCCCACGATGTCGCCTCCGCCCGCAGCTGGCGCCGACCGTCCGCCGTCAACGTGTAGTACTTCGCCCGCCGGTTGTTCTCCGACACCCCCCACTCCGCCTTCACCAGCCCGCGCCGCGCCAGCCGGTGCAGCGCCGGATAGAGCGAGCCCTCCTCTATCCGCAGCGCGTCGCCCGAGCGCTCCTCCAGCCAGCGCGTGACCTCATAGCCATGCATCGACCCCCAGCTCAAAGCCTTGAGCACCAGCATGTCGAGCGTTCCCTGCAGCAGATCGACCTTCATCGGACCTCCTCACCTTGACGTTCTATGGGAAGATGCATCCCGCTTCCATAGAACGTCAAGGGGAACGCTGCGACGCACCCTACGGCCGTGGTGATCCGGCGGTTTCGGCGCAGCGGAAGGAAAGGAATCCGCGGGCGCAGTCGTTCAGACGGCGCGGGCGTATACCTCGATCCAGGGCGAGCCTGCGGCGCTCAGGGAGCGCAGGGCGGCTTTCACGGCGCGCTCCTCGGCGCGTGCCCAGGGGCGGGTCCAGCGGTCGGCGACGGGGACGAGCGTGTCGCCGTAGACGTGCACGATCGCGAAACCGGCCCGCTCGAGCAGTGGCGTCAGGGAAGCCGGTGAGAAGCCGTGACGGTAGGGGAAGCCGAGCAGGTTGTTGTGTGCGAGAAGCAGTCGGGCGAGCGGACGTAGCGGGGTATTCAGCCGCGCTCGCCACGCAGCGTAGAACGCGCCGTTCGGGACGCGGATGCACAGGAGTCCGCCGTCGCGCAGGCGCTGACGTGCGGCAGTGGCGGCCGCGCTCGGGTCGGGGAGCTGGTCGAAGCAGTTCCAGAATGCGACTGCATCGTACTTCCTGGCGGGATCGGTCGCCTCGATGGTGCCGGACCGGACGCTCAGGCCCCGTTCGGAAGCGAAGGTGTTGGCGGCGTCGTTGATGTCGATGCCGGTGAAGTCCCACCCGATGCCGGCGGCAGCGGCGAGGAATGCACCGACGTAGCTTCCGACCTCGAGCCCGCGGCCGGAGCGGCCGGCGATGCTCGCGAGCCGGAGCGCCTGCGTGCGATAGCTCTGCTTCTGGGTGTCGAAAAGCGGCTCGAGCGCGGCATCGCCGGGTTCCTCGTCGCCGTAGGTATCCATCAGCTCGTCCGCGCGCTCGCGCGGATTGCGAAAGAGCAGCGTGCAGCGGTCGCAGCGGACGACACGGAGCGGAGGGTGCTGCGAGAACGTGATGCGATCGTGCAGCTGCTCGGGCGGCGTGTCGCCGCGGAGGCGACGCGTGTGGAACGCCCAGAGCTGCTCGAGCTCATCGCGTATCGCGTCGCTTCCGGCGACCGGTGTGTGCTCGCTGCCGCCGCAGGACGGGCAGTCGGCAATCTCGTAGCGGGTCATGCATGAGGTAGAGGCACCGTCCGTGCCCCGGTCTCCTGCCGACCGGGGCGATCCGGCGCGGGACGCTCCCGGGACGTCTCGCGGCGCTCAGATATCTACCTTCTTGCTCACTTCTCGACCGTGTAGATCTCGCGATATCCGGAATCGACCAGGTCGTGGTAATCCGACATGATCTTCTCGGCCTCCTTCATCGAGTCATCATCACTGCCCATGTTCGCGAACGCGTCGAAGCTCTCGACCTCGAACTCGGAAACGATCGTCCAGAAGCGCTGGCCGCTCATGTCGGTCATGACCTTCGGCCGGGGCATGCCCTGCTTCTCCATGATGTCAGCCATGGCGAGGAACTTCTTCACCATGGGGCGGACCTTGCCGGGCTTGCAATGGAATACGTCGCGGATCAGCAGCATACGACCTCCTGCGGGTGAGTGTTCACATACGCGACGAACGACGGACGCCGATTTCGACAGACCCCCTGACACCGTCGCAGCACGAACCGCATGTCGCCCACCAACCCCATCCTCTACCTTCATGTATCCATTGCCGCGGTGTATCGGAAGGCAGGCGGGAGCAATCGGCTTGAAGAACAGGGAGCCCGGGACGGCCAGCAGTAGCGGACGACGTTTGGAGCGGTCACGCGTCCGGTGGCCATTCGCGGTCATGGCGTACGTGTTTGCAGCGGCCGGTCTGCTGGGCGTTTTCATACCCGGCCTGCCGACGACGCCGTTCGTTCTTCTGGCGGCCTGGGCCGCCAGTCGCGGCTCGAAACGTCTGCACGACTGGCTGCGCAATCATCCGCGGCTCGGGCCGCCGCTCGCCGACTGGCACGAGCAGCGCGCAATTTCGACGCGCAACAAGCGGTTCGCCGTGGCGTTCCTGGTTCTCAGCTGGGCGCTGATGTTCTGGCGCGGCGCCAGTCCATGGGTCCTCTGGCTGCTCGCTGCGCTGTTCATCACGGTCGGGACATTCGTCGCCACCCGTCGCGGGCCCGTTCGCTGACGAACGTGCCGGCA
Source organism: Longimicrobiales bacterium (assembly GCA_035461765.1). Classification (GTDB taxonomy): domain Bacteria; phylum Gemmatimonadota; class Gemmatimonadetes; order Longimicrobiales; family RSA9; genus SH-MAG3. Next base: position 15,578 of record DATHUY010000010.1, on the reverse strand, counting down.
CCCTCGCCAGCCACGTCGTCATCCTGTAACCTCACCCCGACATGCGACGATCAGCAGGAGGCACACATGGCTCGCACCGAATCGACGATGCTGGAGCTCGGCACGCAGGCTCCGAGCTTCAGCCTTCCCGACGTGGACGACGGTACCGTTTCACTCGATGACTTCGCCGATGCGCCGGCCTTGCTCGTGATGTTCATCTGCAATCACTGCCCGTTCGTGAAGCACGTTCGCGATGAGCTCGCGCGCATTGGCCGCGAGTACGACGAGCGCGGCGTCGCGATCGTCGCGATCAGCTCGAACGATGCGGAAGCGTATCCGGCGGATTCACCGGAGATGATGCGGCAGGAGAAGCGGGAGGCGGGCTACACGTTCCCGTATCTGTACGACGAGTCACAGGAAGTCGCGCAGGCGTACAGGGCCGCGTGCACGCCGGACTTCTACGTGTTCGATGGCGATCGCAGGCTCGTGTACCGCGGTCAGCTCGATGACAGTCGCCCGTCGAACGGCGTGCCCGTGACCGGCCGTGACCTGCGCGCCGCGCTCGACGCCGTGCTCGACGGCCGTGGGGCCAGGGCCGACCAGAAGCCGAGCCTCGGCTGCAACATCAAGTGGAAGCCGGGCAACGCACCGGAATGGTGGGGCTAGAGGCGAACCCGGGACGCCTTCCTGACGTATAACGGATCACAGCCTTCTCGAACGAAGCGATTCGATATGCGAAAGAAAGTCCTCCTGCTTGCGATACCCCTGCTGCTCGGCGGGTGCACGGACATCGTGGGCGAGCGCATTGTACATGGCCGCGGGCCCGTGGTGATCGAGTCCCGGCCGGTCGGCCACTTCACCGGTGTATCGAACAGCACAGCGGCCGAGGTGGAGATCCTGCACGGCTTTCAGGACGGCGCATTTGTCCGCGCGCAGGAGAATCTGCTGCCATACATCCGCACACGCGTACAGAACGGTGTACTGCGTATCTATACCGACGATGTCACGCTGCGGCCGCAGTACCCGATCGTCGTCGAGGTGGACGTAGTAACGCTACGGACGCTGTCATCCTCGGGTAGCGGTTTCATGCGCGGCCAGCTGATCGATGCGACGCGGCTCGAGGTAATGTCGAGCGGTTCCGGCGACATCGACCTGCCCGGGCTGCTCGCGGACTCGCTGATCGTCATCAGCTCCGGCGCGGGGGACGTGACTGCGGAAGGACAGGTTCAGCGGCTGCGCGTGAACGCGAGCGCGAGCGGGAGCGTGGATACGCGCGACCTGGAGGCGTTCCGGGCGGACGTGACGATCAGTGGTGGCGGCAGCAGCACGATCCGCGCGCGCGACTACCTGCGCGCGGTGCTGTCGGGCAGCGGCTGGCTGCGCTATTTCGGGTCGCCACAGGTGGACCAGGAGATCACGGGCACCGGCCAGCTGGAACGGCAGGGCGCCTGACGGTGCGCACGGCGCGAATCAACATCGGCACGCAGGGCTGGAACTACGACACGTGGAGTGGCCGCTTCTATCCCCGCGGTACGAAGTCGATCGACCGGCTCGAGCTGTACAGCCGCGTGTTCGACACCGTCGAGATCGACTCGACGTTTTACGCCATGCCGCCCGCGGGACGGTTCCGCTCATGGTACGAGCGAACGCCTGCTGATTTCCTGTTCACGACCAAGCTGCCGCGCGACATCACGCATGATGCGCGGCTGGTCGACGTCGATGATCTGCTGATCGAGTTCTGCAACCGTGCGGCGGAGCTGGAAGAGAAGCTCGGGCCTGTCCTGGTGCAGCTGCCGCCCGACATGACGGCGCGCGAACGACCGGCGCTCGACACGTTCGTGCGATCACTGCCGCGCGAGATCGAGTTCGCGCTCGAGTTCCGCGATGTGTCGTGGTTCACGCCGGAGACGTACGACCTGCTGCACGACCTCGACCTGACGATGGCCGTGAGCGTCGGGCCGTGGCTGACGACGGACGCCGCATTGGCAGTGACGGAACGTGCGCCGGGCCGCTTCCAATACTTCCGCTGGCTCGGATCGCCCCGGCACCAGGAGCTGAACACCGCGCTGATCGCGGAGCGCGATGACGACCTGCGTCGCTGGGCGGAGCGGATCCTCGAGCTGCTGCCCGACAAACCCACGGTCTACGCATACTTCAACAATGACTACCAGGGCCACAGTCCGGAGAGCGCGCGCCGGCTGCAATCGCTCATTGGCGTCGAGCCGGCGGATCCCGACCGGCTGAACGAGCAGCCGGACCTGTTCGGATAGCAGCGCCTCGACCGCGCGCTGGCGTGGCCGGCTAGAGCACTGCGTCCAGGTGCAGATCCAGGCGCCAGCCGCGCGGCGCGCGCAGCCCGTGCGCCAGATCGATCCGCACCAGCCCGTCCAGCAGCGACGTTCCCGCACCGACGGACAAGCGCTGGTTCGCGTTCCGGATGTTCTCGCGATCGCCCGCCCAGCCCCAGTCGCTGAACAGCACGACCGCGCCGAAGGATGCTGTGCGCGCCATCTCGAGCCGGCCACGCGCCATCGACGTTCCGGCCACGGTGCCCGGCTCGTATCCGCGCAGTGTCTGCGCGCCGCCGAGGTAGAACAGGCGCTGCGGCGTCACATCGCCGACGCTCGTGCCGACGCCCGCCTCCGCACCGATGCGGATGCCGCGCGTCATCTGGAACGCGCCGCGCAGCGTGAGGCTGCTGCGCGCCAGATCGTAGTCGCCCGTCTCTCCCTGCACCATCATGTCGATCCCGAACTGCGGCCGTATGGGATCCGAGCCCCACCACGGCCGCACGCGCAGCATGCCGCCGTACTGCATCGCCTCCACAGCCGTGATGTTCTCGCGGAACACGCTGTCGCTCCACAGGCGCGGCAGCGCGATGTGCGTGTTTCGGGCGACGTCGTTCTGGTATTCCGCGTAGGCCGTGACCTCGCGCGACGCACGACTCGTTACGGGCGGCGACCACGTCAGCGACGCCCCGCTCCCGCGGTAGTAGTGACCGGCATCGCGCCCGAACATCAGCGATGAAAGCGAGTTGCCCATGCCCAGCGCCGCGCGGTCCGGGTCGACCGTGGTCAGCTCGTGATAGCCGCGCAGCTCGAGCGTGCGCCGCAGCGACTCGCGTCGCAGCGACAGCCCGGCATTCGGGTGCAGGTCACCGAGGCCGAAGCGCACCGTCGTCTCGACCTCGAGCTGGGGCAGCGCCGCGGCGAAGCGAGCGCCGATCGACAGCGCCTCGACGCGGTTGTACCGCAGCATTTCGCCCTCGCCGAATCCCCACCCGAAGTGCGTTGTCGTCTCCCGGCGCAGGGGCCCGCCGAGCGACGCGAGACGGTCGGACAGGCTCTCGAGCTCGTCCTGCGTGGCGAAGCCCGGCGCATCCGACCAGATGGGGGGCGGCAGATCGTCGCTGCGCAGCAGCTGCATGCTGTCCGTCGGCACCAGGAGAACGACGTCGCGTCCGCTGTGGTTCCGGTCCACCGTATGGAAGTCCTCATCCATGCCCCACTCGGCCGCGACCCTGCGCGCCGCCTCACTCTCGACGCGTCGCGCATTGCGAATGAGCACGCTGTCATCCGGCGCTGCCGCCCGTGCAGCCACCACCTCGGGCGCATCCAGCTCCACATCGATCATCTCGTAGCTCAGGTCAGTGGATGCGGGGAACTTCAGCACACCGGCCCGACCGATCCCCTCGAAGCGCATCGTGCGCGGCAGCCAGTGCTCCATCTCCCACAGCGAGTACTCCACGGTCATCAGCGTGATGTCGAACTCGAACGGCTTCAGGAAGCCGGGTACCTTGTTCATGTCATCGCGATCGTCCTCATCGATCGCGTTCATGTCGCGCAGGACGTCGACCGTGCGGGCGAGGCGGAACGCGGCCTGGGCGAGCGCGCCGCTCTGTTCCTCGATCCAGAGCGTGCCGCGCACGGTGTGCGGGTCGTCACGGCGCGGCGTGACGCGCAGCTCGATGGCGCGGATGACACGTCCGCCCTGGAGCGTAATGGTCAATGTGTCGCCACTCGCGAAGCGGTAGTGGCGTTCCGCCGCATCACCGAGCGGATGCTCGATCCAGAAGTCGTCGTCATCGGATACGTCGTCGGTGTCGCCGCTCGACATGCCGAAGTACATCCGGTCCTCACCGGGATCGAAGAGCTCGTCGATGCCGATGCCGCTGTAGCCTTGCGGGGCTTCCACGCCGCCGGGATGCTGGGTGCGTGCCGCGAGCATCTGCACGACGATCTCGGCGTCGCGGCTCCAGCGAACGCGGGCAGCGGTCTCCTGCCGGAACAGCGTGCGATCCTTGAGCGGCATGCGCATGGCCGCGGCAATCCGATTGCGCACGATCGCCGTGTAGCTGCGAATGGCGTGGTCCGTACGGTCGCGCGCTGCGCGTGCGCGATCGAAGATCTCGGCCGCGCCGGGGTCGGCGAATGCAGCGGCGGAATCGGCCGCCGTCGGGGGCGCGGTCGACCGCTGGGCTCGAACATCGCCGGGGATGAGGGTGCCCGCCGTGAGGACGGCGAGGGTCAGGCCGGAGAGGGGCAGGCGTCGCATGAGATCGAATCCGTGAACAGGAAAATTGCACAATCATTACGCTCACGCCGGCAGCAGGGTTTCGCTGTCGCCCCGGCCGCGGTACAATGGCGCGCATGCGACTGCCGGCCCTGATCATCCTGCTCCTGGCGGCGTGCGCCGACAACCCGTGCGGCAGCGCGCCGCCGCCAGCCGACCTCCCGCCCGACCACGTGCTGCTGCGGCCGGACGCGCCGGAGCTGAACCAGGCGCCCCCGGACTCGTTCGACGTCGAGATGGAAACGACGGCTGGTACCGTGCGCGTGCGGGTGTATCGCGAGTGGGCACCGCTCGGCGCGGCACGCTTCTACAACCTCACCCGCCAGGGATTCTATGACGGCTCCCGCTTCTTCCGCGTGCTGCCTGGCTTCGTCGCGCAGTTCGGGATGAACGGTACGCCCGCGATCGACAGCACTTGGCTCCGGCAGAGACTCGAGGACGACCCGCCACGCGTTCCGACCGCAGCGGGTACCCTGACGTACGCCATGGCCGGGCCGGGCACGCGCACCACACAGCTGTTCTTCAGCTATCGCGCGAACGAGATGCTCGACGCGCAGGGATTCGCCCCCATCGGTCGCGTCGTCGATGGCATGCAGGTGCTCTTCCGCCTCAACGGCGAGTACGGTGAGATTCCACCCGAGGGTACCGGCCCCTCCTTCGGCTGTATCGCCTCCCACGGAAATCATTACCTCACACGGCGTTACCCCGATCTCGATTTCATCCGGACCGCTCGCGTCATCGTCCCCTGAAACCGATCCGCGGCCTGCTCCGTAAGGGGGTTCGGACGCCAATGCAACTCTTTCTGCACTGTTCGCGTCCAATGTGGTGAGACGCCGGAAACGACCGGCGAGAATACATAGAGAAAGGATGCGGGCGGAGGTGAGCATGATCAGGCGAGACGTATTGAAGCGGGACAACAGGCCCGTCAAGTGGTCACTCGTTGCGGCGGCATTCGCGCTGTCCCTCGGACTGTACGCGGAACACGCGCTGAACGTGGAGACCGAGCTGGAGACGACGACCGCCGTTGTCCAGAAGGCGGCCCCGGCACCCGTACAGGGCGTAACCGCGGGCTGAACCGCGCGGGCCCCGCAGCAGGCGGCGGCCCGCGCTGTCGTGAGCGAAATGCGACCGGGAACCGATCGGCCCGGCTCGATCAGCAGACGCCCTCCAGCGACGGACCAACCTTCCGCGAGAGCTGCGCCTTCTAGGCAGCGGGCGGATCGATCAGCACCACCTGGACATCCATGACATTCGTGCCGGTAGCGCCCGTGCGAATCAGGGCATGCGCCGAGTCGAGCAATGTGTAGCTGTCGTTGTTCCGGAGCGCATCGCCCGCAATGAAGCCGGCGGATTCCGCCGCAGCGCTGGTGGATGCGTCGGCCACGGCTCCGGCGGCATCCGTGGGTCCATCGACGCCATCCGTCCCGATCGATCCCACTGTCACGCGCGTTTCGCGCATCAGCTCGATGGCCGCGGCCAGAACCAGCTCCTGATTTCTCCCGCCGGATCCCGTTCCGCTCACAACGACTGTCGTCTCGCCGCCAGAGACAATGCATACCGGTGGGTCCGACACGGACATGGTGCGTGCGGTCGCGAGTGCGTCGCGTGCAATGCGGCGACCGGCGTCGCGTGCAATTCCAGTGACCGGTTCGTCCTTAACGCGGACGTCGTAGCCGAGCTGGGCGGCCGCATGGGCGGCACCTTCCCGGGCCGCGCTGTTGTCGAGGACAATCTCCGTGCGTACGTGAGCGAACGATGATCCGGTGTCTTCACGCGCGGTGTGCAACGCGGATCGCACGGATTGCGCGACCGCGTCCGGGACGCCGTACTTCTCCAGGATGCGAAGCGCGTCGTGCGGCGTGGTGCTGCACGGCGTGAGGGGTCCGGACGCGATGACCTCGAGCGGGTTGCCCACCACGTCGGAGACAATGAGCCCGATCGCACGCGCGGGTGCGATCATGCGCGCCATGCCCCCGCCCTTCAGGCGGTCGATATGCGCACGAACGGTATTCAGCTCGCGGATGTCGGCGCCGGCCAGCATCAGCGATCGTACCACGGCGGCATACTCGTCGATCGTCACTCCGGCCGCGGGTGCAACGCAGAGCGATGATGCGCCGCCGGACAGCAGCACAATGACCACGTCGCCGTCGTCCGCACTGCGCAGCAGGGCTTCCACCTCAGCGCCGGCATGTACGCTCTCCTCGTCCGGCACCGGATGAGCGGCGTGCAGCACGCGCAGCTCGGAGGAGAGGGCCGCCCGGCCGGTCCGCACACTGGTGTGCGGCAGGATGAGGAGCGAGGAGAGGGGCCCGCGCGGGAGCGCCGCGAGGGCATGCGCAGCCATCGCCTCCCCCGCCTTGCCAATGGCAAGCACGTGGGTGTGGCGAGCCCGGTGCAGCACGGGCATGGCACGCACTGCCCTGGAGACAGCCGGTCCGGGATCGGCGGCCGCGATGGCTGCGCGCAGGATGGCGGTCGCGTGCACGGCGCGGACTGCGCTGCGATCGTCGGGGGTCACACCGCGAACCCGGCGATCCGATCGTGGTAGGCGGACGAGTCGTAGACTGCGTGATTGACGGGGTGCGGTGCGTGCTGGAGAGTGAGGTGTGCGACGGCGTTCGTGGCGGCCATGGTCGCCATGCGGTTGCGGGTACCGTGTGTTGCGCTGCCGATGTGCGGCACGAAGACCGCATTGCGACAGCGGGCCAGGCCCTCGGCCATGGCCGGCTCGCGTTCGTAGACATCGAGTGCGGCGCCGCCGATCCAGCCTTCCTCGAGCGCACGCACGAGCGCATGCTCGTCGACCATCTCGCCTCGTGCCACGTTGATCAGTGACGCACGCGGCTTCATGAGTCGCAGCTCACGCTCGCCGATCAGGTGGACGGTCTCCGGGGTGAGAAGCGCGTGGAGTGATACGAAGTCGCTCTGCTGAAGCAGGTCGTCGAAATCGGACCATTCGGCGTCGTGCGATGCGCTGATGGCGTCGCGCATCCAGGGATCGAACGCGAGGACACGCATGTCGAAGCCGTGCGCGCGTCGTGCCACTGCCTGACCGATCCTGCCGAAGCCGATGATGCCGAGCGTGCGCTGTTCGCCGTCCGCACCGCGACCGACATCCTCGCCCAGGAAGAGCTCCGGGCCCCAGATCTGGTATTCGCCGCGAACCATGTAGTTGTGTGCTTCCGGAATGCGGCGGGCAATGGCGAGCAGCAGGGCCCACGTGAGGTCGGCCGTCGTTTCCGTCAGGACGCCCGGCGTATTCGTGACCGGGATGCCGAGTCGCGTAGCGGTGTTGATGTCGATGTTGTTGTACCCGACCGCGTAGTTCGCGACGCCACGCAGTCGCGTCGCGCGTTCGAGCAGAGGTGCATCGACGCTTTCGGTGAGCAGCGATACCAGCACGTCCGCATCGACGACCGCTTCGAGCAGGGCGGCACGGTCGACGGATGCGCGCGGGTCCTGCTGAACGATCTGCACGGCCGCGCCGGAATCGCGGAGGATTCTCAGCCCCGGATCGGGGATGCGGCGGGTCACGACGATCTTCAGGCTCATCTGGGATCTCGCGGGGAGAGCGGTCCGGCCGGAGAAGATCGGTGACGCAGGCGTGTCGCGAAAGTGGCCGGTGCGGTATGGACCAGCTGAGCGGTGCTCGAGGCGGTGCGTGCGAGGCCGAAGAGCGCGTCACCGCCAGAGCGACGAGAGCCACTGGAGCGATGACCCGTCCCGTTATTCGCCCTGTCGCAGGGTGCGGTTATAATGTGACACGGATTCACGTCGCACCACGGAGCCCCTATCCCCGCTCAGCCCCTCTCCAGCTCGATGCCGCGCGTGGTCGCTGACCTGGCGGCCGCTGCTGCGGCACATCCATGGGAGCGCAAGCTGCTCGTGTGCCGGCGCATGGGCGTCGGTCGCGAGCTGCTGCGTACGCTGGCCGCGCGCGGCATCTCGTGGATCGGCTTCGAGGTGACCACGCCGCGCCAGCTCGCACAGGGTCTGCTCGAGACGGAGCTCGCGGCGGAAGGGCTCACGGTAACGGACACGTTCGATGAGCTGAGCATACTGGATGCCGCGATCGACTCTGTACTGGACGGCGCGGATGGCCGACTCGCGGAGCTGGCGGAAGGCGTGGGGCTGCGCCAGGCGGTCGGCCGCTCGGTGCAGTCCCTGCGCATGGCCGGGTTCGATCCCCGTGCACTCGAGCGTGCGCGTTTCCGCGACGAAGACAAGCGTGCACAGATCGCGCGCATCCTGGACGAGTACGAGCGACGTCTGCGCGCGGGCGGCAGGATCGACACCGCGCGGATATTCGCGCGGGCCAGCGCAAAGCTCGCGGTCGGGGCCGATGCGTTCGACGGGCCCATCTATCTGCTCCCCGGTCAGAGTCTGCGCGGTCTCGATGGCGAGTTCCTGCGAGCGCTGATCGAGCGTGGTGCGCGCCTGCTCGATGAGGATCCCGTATTCGGCCTGCACCCGCCGGCCGCGTGGCTCGCCCCGGAAGCGGCGACGGCGGACGACGCGCTGCGCGCGGGCGCGACGCCGCTGTCATGGCTGCACGACGTGGCCGCGTGGGGTCGTGCCGCGCGCGGCGCCGGCGGCGATGAGGCGGGCGACGTGGTGCTGGACGTGTTCGCCGCGACGTCCGTGTCGACGGAGCTGCGGGAGGTACTGCGCCGAATCATGGCGGCGGGGCTGAAGTGGGACGAGGTCGAGATCGTGGCGACCGACCCGATGGCATACGGCGTGGCGCTGGACGCGATGGCGCAGCGCCTCGGCGTTCCCGTCAGCTATGCGGCCGGCCTGCCCTCCGCGCGAACCCGCCCGGGCCGCGCGGTCGCGAAATATCTGGAGTGGGTGGAGCAGGGGTTCCCCGCCGACGTGCTGCGGCAGATGATCGAGCGCGGTGACATCGCTTCGACGGATCCGGATGTCACGGGCGTCGCACTGGCGCGCAGGCTCCGCACACTCAGGATCGGCCGAGGACGCGAGCGGTACGAGAGCGCGCTCGCCCGTCGCGAACGAATCATCGACTCGCCCCAGTCCACCGAGGACGAGCGCACACCGCAGGAGTTCACGGAGGATCGGACGCGCGAGAAGCGTGAGATCGCGGCGCTGTCGGCGATCATCCGGCCGCTGCTGGCTGCGACGCCCGAGGTGCCGGACCGCATCGCCGTTGACCATGTCGCCGTTGCGCCGGCCGACCTGGCGCGCGGGCTGCTGGCGCTCCTCCACCTCGTGCCGGGCGGCACGACCGTGGACCGCACCTCGCGCGATCGCCTGAGGCGTCGGCTGGAGCGGATCGAGCGCACCGTCACGCGCCGTACATCGCTGGCGGCGGCCACCGCGGTGCTGACCAGCCGGCTCGAGGACCGCGTGCCCGCGCCCGAGGCGGAGGGCGGATCGCCGTGGACATCTTCGGGCGGCCATCTGCATCTGAGCGATCTGGATCACGGCGGCTTCGCCGGTCGGCGCGCCACGTTCATTGTCGGCCTGGACGCGTCGAGGTTCCCGGGCGGCGGCGGGGGTGACGCGCTGCTTGTCGATGACGATCGCCGGCGTCTCACGGCGGGCCAGCAGACGCCCGCGCTACCGACGGCGGCAGAGCGCATCGATGAGCGGCGGCATGCGTTCGCGGCGCTCGTGGCGCGGCTGCGCGGGCGAGTGACGTTCAGCTACGCGACGTGGGACGCGGTCGAGGGGCGCGGTGTGGCGCCTGCGTCCGAGCTGCTCCAGGCGTACCGGCTGCTCTCGGGCGATGCGACTGCCGACTACGAGGCGCTGCACGCGGCGGCCGCGCCGGCGGCATCGGCCGTACCACGCGGCAGTGCACTGCTCGACAGCGATGACGTGTGGCTCAACGCGCTGGCACACAACGGCGCGCTGCGCCGCGGTGTGGTCACCGTGTGCGGCACGTACCCGCATCTGATGGCGGGTGTGCAGGCGTGGAAGACGCGGCTGCGCAGCGATGTCGCGACACCCCATCACGGCGCGATCGCACCGCGGCCGGCACTGGATCCGCGCAACAACCCGTTGCGCGTCGTATCGCCGACCCAGCTCCAGACGCTCGGCGCGTGCCCGCACCGCTATCTGCTGCGTTACGTGCTCCGCGTGAAGAAGCCGGACGACCCGCAGCTGTCGCCGGAGAAATGGCTGCCCCCGATGGAGAAGGGCGCGCTGCTGCATGCGGTTTACGAGCGCGCTCTGAGCGCAGTGCTCCACGACGGCATCGACATCTCCGCCGCCGCGTTCGATGACCTCGTGCTGACGATTCTCGATGAGGAGATCGACGTGATGCGCGCGCAGCTGCCGCCGCCGGGCGGTGCAGTCTTTACCGCCGAGCGCGACATGCTGCGCGAGGACGCGCGCGCGTTCGTCGCCATGGTGCGTGAGGATGGTGCGCGCTTCATTGCGCTCGAGCGCAAGTTCGGGCGCGATGCCATCGATCCGGTGCAGATCACGCTGCCCGACGGCAGCAGCCTGTATCTCGGCGGCGCGATCGAGCGCGTCGACATGACGGAGGACGGTCGACTGGTGGTGATCGACTACAAGACAGGCAGCACGCTGCGCTACGGCGGGAAGTCCGGCATCTACGACGGCGGTCGCAGGCTGCAGCACGTCCTGTACGCGGAAGCCGCGCAGCGTCTGTTCGATGCCGAGGTCGCGAGCGCGGAGTATCACTTCCCGTCACGGCGCAGCGAGAATCATCGCGCGCGCTACGCACGGGCGGATCTTCGTGATGGCCTCGGCCTGGTGACCGACCTGCTCGAGCTGGTCGCGAACGGGTGGTTCATTCCGACCAATCAGTCGGACGACTGCCGATTCTGCGATTTCGCGGTAGCCTGCCGCGTGAGCATCGACCCGTACGGCAAGGTGGATTCACCGCTCGCGGACTGGTCGCGCGAGGCCGCCGGTGAGTCGGCCGACCTGCTGCGCAGGATCAGGCGATGACCGACCAGCTCAGCCTCTTCGAAACCGGCACAGTGGCTGCTCCCGGTGCTGTCGCCGATCCAGCCGCGACAGTGGCGGGCGATGCAGATGCAGTGCTGCCCGATGCGGACGCACGCGAGCGCATCCGCACGGACCTCGCGACCAACCTGCTCGTGGAGGCTGGCGCGGGCGCGGGCAAGACGACGGAGATGGTGCAGCGCATGGTGGCGCTCGTGCGCACGGGCACGGCGCAGGTCCATCAGCTCGCCGCGGTCACGTTCACGCGCAAGGCGGCGGCGGAGCTGCGGGAGCGGTTCCAGACAGCACTCGAGCGCGAGCTGCGCGCAGCACTCGATGCGGGCGCTGCTGATACGGCGGAACGAATCGATGCCGCGTTGCGGGAGATCGATCGTGCGTTCCTCGGCACGATCCACGCTTTCTGCGCGCGACTGCTGCGCGAGCGGCCTCTCGATGCAGGACTGGACCCCGCGTTCCGCGAGACACTGGGAGCCGAGGAGATCAGGCTGCGTCGCGAGTTCTGGAATCTGCACCTGGAGCGGCTCGCTGCGGAAGGCGATGCAGGGCTCGCCGAGCTGAACGATGTGGGGCTGGCGCCGCAGCAGCTCGTCGGTCTCTTCGACGAGCTGGTCGGCCAGCCCGATGTCGAGTATCCGACGCTGCCGGCGCAGCGTCCGAACGCGGGTGCCATCCGGCGTCGTATCGAGGAGCTGATGGACCGCGCGGTGTCGTACATGCCTGCGGAGGAGCCGCGCGACGGCTGGGACCGCCTCCAGACGACGCTGCGCATGCTGCGGTTCCATCGCTTCGTCCTCGGCTGGAAACGGGACGCCAGATTCCTCGACATCCTGGCCGGGCTCCGGCCGTCGTCGTTCGGTGCGACGAAGAAGCGCTGGCCGAATGGTGACGCCGCGAAGGAGCTGGAGCGCGAGTTCGCGGCCATGTTCGACGACGGCGGGGCGGTCAACTCGCTCCTGCGGCAATGGTGGGCGTTCCGCTACCCGGTCGCGCTGTCGTTCGCGCGCCGGGCTGCCCAGGCGTACGAGGTCGAGCGTGTGCGCGCGGGCACGCTGAACTTCCAGGACCTGCTGATGTTCGCTGCGCGACTGCTGCGCGACAGCCCGCCGGCACGGCGCGAGCTGAGCGACCGCTACCGGTTCCTGCTCGTGGATGAGTTCCAGGACACCGACCCCATCCAGGCAGAAGTGCTGTTCCTCCTCGCCAGCGATGAGGAACTGGACATCTTCGAACACACGCCGGATGTCGACACACCGGGCGACTGGCGCCCGCCATTCGCGTCCTGGCGGCATCTCACACCGCGGCCGGGTGCGCTGTTCGTTGTGGGCGATCCCAAGCAGAGCATCTACCGGTTCCGTCGCGCGGACATGATGCTCTACCAGCAGGTCAGACGTCGCTTCGAGCAATGGGGTGAATCATCGGGTCACGGCGGCGTGGTGGAGCTCACGGCGAACTTCCGGTCGCGCAAGCCGATCGAGGTGTTCGTCAACGCGATCTTCGAACAGCGGTTCCCGCAGGAGAGCACCGACGTGCAGGCGCGCTATGCGCCGATGCGCGTGCGGCCGCGCGAAACGCAGTCGCGCGAGGGAGTGTTCTGGTACGAGCTGGATGACCCGGTGAACAGCCGCGTCCCGCAGCTGGCGCGGCAGGATTCCGAGCGGGTCGCCACGTACATCGCGGATCGCGTGCGCGCCGGCGAGCGACGACCGGGCGACTTCCTGCTGCTGACGCCGAACACGAAGTGGCTGGCGAAGTATGCGTCCGCGCTGGAGCAGCGGAACATACCGGTGCAGGTGACGGGCGCGGGCGTGGGCGGACCGGACAGTGTGGAGCTGCAGGAACTGCGGCTGCTGCTGCGCGCGCTCGCCGACCCCGGCGATCCCACGCTCGTGATCGCCGTGCTCGTGGGGCTGTTCTTCGGACTCGATTACGAGCAGCTCGTGCAGCACGCGGCCCGCTGGGCGCCCGATGGTGAGCCGCGCGTGCGCGTGCCGTTCGCGTTCACCGCGGACTGGGCGGATGCAGAGACCGCGGTCGAGCACGCGCTGGCGCGTTTGAACCGGTACTGGCAGCTGACGCGACGGCAGCCGGCCGACATCGCGATCGGCGAGATCGTCCAGGACCTGGGCGTGCTGCCGTTCGCAGCGGCGGGCGATCTGGGCGAGACGCGTGCGGGCGCTCTGCTGTTTGCTCTCGACTCGGTACGTGCGGCAGCGCTCGCGGGCGACGCGTCGCTCGCTGGAGCCCTCGCCGCCCTGGACGCGGCGCTCGACGAGGATGAGAGCGAAGCCCCGCTCGAGCCCGGCCGCAGCGATGTCGTGCGCGTGATGAACCTGCACAAGGCCAAGGGGCTCGAAGCCGCGGTCGTGATTCTCGCGATGCCGTTCGGCGACTGGTCACCGCCGCCGACCTCGCGTGTGGTCCGCGACGAGTCCGGCCGGGCGCTGGGCTATGCGACGGTGACGGAACGGCAGAGCCGGAACCAGGAAGTGACGCTCGCCCAGCCTGTGGACTGGGATGATCATGCGGCGGAGGAGGCGCGATTCGCGCGCGCCGAGGATGAACGCCTGCTGTACGTGGCGGCGACGCGGGCTGCGCAGGAGCTGATCATCAGCAGTGCCGCAAACCCGAACAGCCCCTCGCCGTGGCGCTCCTTCTATGAATGGCTCCGGCACAACACGGTACAGATCACCCTGCCGCAGCCCGGGCACGTGGCTCGCGAGCAGCTCACGGCCACGCCGGAGGCCATGCGGCAAGCGATCGACGCCGTTACGGCGCGGCGTCAGACGCACGCGCAACCCACGTACCGCGTCGCGGCGGTCACCGATCGCAAACGTGAAGTGGTGCTCGATGCGATGGTGGTCGAGATGTCGGAAACCGAAGGCGCGGCGGCGGCCGAAGCACGCGGTACCGAATGGGGCACGGCGGTGCATGACGCGTTGCTCGCTGCGGGTCGCGGTCTCACGGGCGAGGACCTGCGCGCCGCCGTGCGCAACGTGCTGATCGGCTGCGACCGCACGGTCGGCGTCGATGGCGAGCCGGTCGAGCTCGCGGAGCTGCTGGGCATCGTCGAGGCCGTCCGTGCCTCCGATGTGTGGCGCAGGGCGCAGGCCGCGGAGCAGACGCTCGTCGAGATTCCGTTCGCGGTCCGCTTCACGGCACCCGAGTACGCCGCGGCGATCGGAGCGGCCGGCCTCCAGGACGGCGATGCCTCCACCACCGCCACGCTCGAGAACGGCAGCGCCTCCACCGCGAACGAGTCGGGCATGTACGAGATCGTGGATGGCCGCATCGACCTCATCTTCCGTGAGCCGGACGGCTGGGTGGTTGTGGACTACAAGAGCGACGCGGCGGGCGAGCGGATTCCCGCCGACCTGATGCGGCGCTATCGGGGCCAGCTGGCCCTCTATGCCTCTGCGTGGGAACGACTTACGGGCGAGCGGGTCAAAGAGAAGGCTCTTTTCTTTACGGCCACGGGTATACAGGTCTGAGATCCCCCACAGCTTTTTCTGAAGGCGTCCATGCGATCGATCCGACCGGTCGGCCTGGTGACTGCACTGCTGGTGCTCGCCTCATGCAGTGATCCATCCAGCCCGCGCACGCCCACGAGCATCACCGTCGTCGAGGGTGGCGGGCAGTCCGGGGTGGTCACGCAGGCGCTGTCACGGCCGGTCGTCGTCGAGGTGAAGGACGTGGATGGCAAGCCCGTCCGCGGCGTGGTCGTGACCTGGAACGTGACCGGCGGCGGCGGCTCGGTGAGTGAGGCGGAGACCGGCACGAACAGCTCGGGACGTGCGCAGGTGCAGTGGGTGCTCGGAGCGGCGGCGGGGCAGCAGCGTCTGAGTGCGGGTGTCACGGGCGTGGCTCCGACGGTGATCACGGCCCAGGCGCAGAGCGATGTTCCTGCATCGGTCGTGATCCTCGCTGGCAACGCTCAGACCGGGCTGGAGCAGCAGCCGCTGAGTGACGCGATCGTTGTCGAGGTGCGCGATGAGCACGGCAACGGTGTGCCGAACACGACCGTGACCTTCACACCGGCGTCGGGCGTGGTGACGCCACAGGCACTC
>DATHUY010000009.1 GCA_035461765.1 Longimicrobiales bacterium | reverse complement strand
CGGGAATGTGGTCGCGTCCAGCTCGACGCCGAGCGGCACTTCCGACTTGAGGTCATTGTTGACGAGCACTACGAACGTGTAGCCGCCCGACTTGCTGAGCTGGAGATTGTTCAGTGTGAGGATCTGGTTCGTCGCGATCGTGTGGCCGACGCCGCCCTGCGGCACGACATCACCCTTTACCTCGAAGACGGTCTGGCCATCCGGGTCGTACAGTCGGATCTCGACGTTGTGCGAACGGTCGCGCTCGGCCGGATGCGCCTCCAGCCGCAGGATGAGATGCATCTGCGGGTGGACGGCCGGTATCTCGTTGACGGAGATCCGGTCGAATATGCCGAGGATGTTGAGCTTGCCCTCAGCCGTGACGTTGGCGTAGTCCGCCAGCAATGCGAGCTTGACCTGCATCGGGGTAGTATAATGCGCCGCGCTCCGGTTGTGAACGTGCGCGGCGTTTCCGCCAGCGCAAACGATGGGTGTGGAGGGTGGCGGCGGCCGGTCTCAGGCCGCGCGCTCCCGGCCGTCGAGGAGCAGCTCGCGGATGAGCCGCAGCGTCGGTACGTGACGCAGCATGCGGGGATGCGTCGGCAGCCGGACCGTGTGGCAGGCCGCTCCCTCCAGCCATGCGCTGTCACCGGGGACCACGCGCGTGTCGACCGGCGTACGCAGGCAGACAGCCCGTACGGACGGCGGCAGCGGCGCGGCGTTGAGCCGCTCGAGGAACTCGCTGCCGGGCCGCATTTCCGCACCGCCACGCCCCCATGCGAGCCAGGCGACCCACGTGCCGCGGTGCGGCGTGCCGGCGAAGATGGCAGTATGGACGGCGGCATCGCCGCCTTCCAGGAGAAACTGGCGGAGCGCCAGGCCGCCCATGGAATGGGCCACCACGGCGATACGGGACTCGCCCGTCACGTCCCGCAGCCGCCGTGCGGCAGCCGCGATCTCCGCCGCATGCTCGATGTTGCTGCCGTACCTGTCGCGGAACGAGAGGCAATGCACCGACTCGTCCGGCCACCCATCCGCCAGCAGGAAGCTGCGGCAGGGCTGGAGCACACGTGCGGTATCGCTCCAGCCGGGTATGAGCAGGACGGGCGGCCGTTCACTCCACATCACCAGTTGATCTTGCCCTGCTGCGACGTGTCGATCTCTTCCGTCTGGCCGGCCTGGAACAGGAACGCGTCCATGTTCGACATGAGGAACTCGCGGGCGGGCTGATCGCGGACGTCGAGCCCGTGATGGTTGATCAGTGCAGTCTGGAACTTCAGCCACAGGTCCCAGCAGTCCCGGCAGATCGACTCGTGCACGCGCGTGCCCAGCTCGTTGCGCAGTGGAGGCTTGGCCAGCTGCTCACCCGTCTTTCCGCAGCGGACACAGTTTACTTGCGACATCATGGCTCCCGTATATGTGGACACAGTATTCCGTTCAACCCGGCCCTGCCGGTGTACGCAGGCAAGGTAGTGGCTGCGGCGTGGCACGGGTATGATCGACTTGCCCGGCCCCGCGCCACGCGGCATAGTCGAATACCCGCGCGCCGGCGGGATGTGCGCGGCTCAATCCGGTACGGAGAATTGCGATGGATGAGGAATGGACGATTGCCGCCCAGTCCCGGCTGACGCAGCAGGTGGGTGGCGCAGCGCTCGAGTATCCGGGGCTGCTCGCGAAGTGCCCGCAGGGTCACGTGCGTGCGCTGCCGACGAGGTTCAGCCGGAGGGAGTTTCTCCTGCGTTGTCACGTCTGCAATCGTGAATACCTGTTCCGTGACACGCGCGACTGACGCAAAGGGCCCCGGTTCCGAGCCGGGGCCCCTGCACTGGCCTCAATAGCGGTCGCGTCGACCGCCGCCGCCGCCGCCGCCACCATAACCGCCGCCGCCGCCACCGCCGCTGCTGCCACCGCGGCCGCCCCCGCCGCCGCCGCCACCGTAGCCGCCACCACCTCCGCCATAACCGCCGCCACCACCGCCGCCCTGGCGACGCGGGGGCTCGGCCGGAGGATTGAGGCGCACGACATTGGCCGCCTTGGGGCCCTTCGGCTCCTCGATGATGTCGAACTCGACCTCTTCGCCCTCGTAGAGGACCTTGAAGCCGCCGCCGTCAATGGCGCTGTAGTGAACGAAGACGTCCGCCCCGCCTTCACGCTGCAGGAAACCGTAGCCTTTTTCCTGCGAGAACCACTTGACGGTACCGTTGGTACGAGCCATCGCTGTGAACTCCTGATGTGAATGGTTGTGCTGACGGGGTGCGGTGCGATGTGCCGTACCCGCGGTGGTGCACCGCGCCGAGTAGAACTGCGCCCGCGCGGTTGGGCGCATGAAAAAAGGACCTGCACTCGCCGCAGGTCCATCCCCGGGAACGTCCGGCGCCAGATACGGGCGACGGCCACATCGCCCGCATCGGCCAAGATGGAGAGGCGGGCCCGGGCCGTCAAGCGGCGCGTCGTTGACGGTGCGGTGCGGGATCGCTAGCCTCATCGCCACTCAGAATGTTCGCAAATGAGAGGGTGGCATGCCGGTTTTGAAGCGCAGCAGCAAATCACGGGGCGGTGCGTACACGTTCCGTGTCTCCGATGTCGTGGATGTCCCGCTGCGCGGCACGGTGCTGCGGCTGCGCGTGGTGGAGGGCACCCCATCGATGAGTGATCTGGCGGCCGGGTCCCGCCTGCGACTGCGCTCGCCGTCGGGTGCCGAGCGTCTGGTGACGATCCTGGGCCACGCCGTGTCCAGCGGAAAGGCGACGCAGGAGCGGCTGGATCGCGTGCGCGAGCTGGATGTGCGCATCAGCGATGACGAGGCCACGAGCGACGGAGCGATCGAGATCGGCTGGATGGCCAGCGGTCCGGCGACGTGATGTGAGCGCTTCCGCACCGGAGGGCACGCTCGTCTACGTGTCGGGCGCGACCGGGTTCATTGGAGGGCGGCTGGCTCGCGCACTGTCGGCGCGGGGCTACCGCCTTCGCTGTCTCGTGCGCTCGCCGGACCGTGCAGCGGATCTGACGGCGCTGGGTGCCGAGCTCATCGTGGGCGATGCCGCCGACGAGGCGCTGGTGGCCCGCGGTCTCGACGGTGCGCGCTACGCCTGCCACCTGGCCGGCACATATGACCTGGGTGCGGTCGACGAGGCGGCCATGGAGCGCGTGAACGTCGATGGCACGCGTGCGTTCATTGCCGCCCTGCGCACGGCCGGCGTGCAGCGGGCCATCTATACCTCGAGCACAGCGGCGCTCGGACCTGCATCCGGCATCGGGTCGGATGACGATGTCTATCACGGGCCGTACCCCTCCATATATCATCGCACGAAGACCGAGGCGCATCACCTGGCCCGGGCCGCGCAGCGCGAGGGGCTGCCGCTCGTCATCGTATGCCCGGCCCTCGTCTACGGTCCCGGCGACGCCGGGCCGAGCGGTCGGTACGTGAAGGACGTGCTGCGCCACCGCGTACCCGGTCTGTCCACGAAGCCGGCGTGGTTCTCCTATGCGCACGTCGACGACGTAGTGAGCGGCATGGTCACCGCGCTCGAACGCGGACGTACCGGAGCGACGTACGTGTTGTCCGGCGAGCACATGTCGGTGAACGACTTCACACAACGCATTGCCAAGCTGGGCGGTACCTGGGCGCCGCCGCTGCGCGTCCCGCCATTCATGATCCGGCTGACGGGCTCGCTCATGGACGCGCTGGGCGGACTGCTCGGAGCGCGGCTGCCCGTGAGCCGGGAGCTCGCCGAGACGGGTGCGACCGGAGAGCGCTGGGTGCACTCGCACGCACGCGCGACTGCCGAGCTGGATTACTCACCGCGGTCGGTGGAGGAGGGGCTGCCCGAAACGGTGCGCGACGCGCAGGCGCAGATCGGGCACTGACCCATGGCCGAGGAGCCCGGGCGCCGACGGTTCTGGCGACGTCGCGCACGCGCCGGTGACGCCGGCCGCATCGCAGGGTCCGGCATTCGACCATGGCAATGGCTGCGCGCCCATCGCGAAGGGG
>DATHUY010000008.1 GCA_035461765.1 Longimicrobiales bacterium | reverse complement strand
ACGGACCGGGCACGGGACGGAACCCGGCCCACATTACTCAAGGGTAGGAGGAACCATGACCAAAGCCGACCTCGTCGAGCAGGTGGCTGAGGCGATCGGCCCGGGGATCACGAAGAAGGACTGTGCCCTGGTCGTGGACGGGCTGTTGAACGCGATCAAGAACGCGATGGCGGATCACGAGCACATCGAGATCCGGGGCTTCGGTACGTTCAAGGTCCGCAAGCGCCGTTCACGCATGGCGCGCAATCCGCGCACGGGCGATCCGGTGGAAGTACCGGCTCGCGCCGTCCCGATCTTCAAGCCGTCCAAGGACCTGCGCGTGCAGGTCTCCGAGGGCACCCACGTCCCGGCACTCTGAGCTGATGCTGCCGTCGCGGCGCCGCGCCCCATCCGGTCGCCCGGGTGGGGCTTTGCCGATTTAACGCTTTGTCGGGCCCCGGCATCCATTCACCCGTGACCAGACGGGCCGCAGTGCGCGCGGAACCCGCGCAGGCGAGCGCCGACACGGCGCTCGTGGAGCGTGCTCGGTCCGGCGATGAGGATGCCCGCGAACAGCTCGTGCGTCGCTACCTTCCAGACGTCTATCGCACGACGGTCCGCGTGCTCGGCGATCCTGATCTGGCGCAGGACGCCGCCCAGGACGCGTTCGTCAACGCCATGGGCGGACTGCCGCGATTCCGCGGCGACGCGAGCTTCCGGACCTGGCTGCTGCGGATCGCGATCAACGCTGCGCGCTCCGTCGGGCGCCGCAACGGACGTCGCCGGGAGGTCAGTCTCGTTCTTGCCGAGAACGAGCCGACAGGTAAGCCGGATCCGGCCCGGCGGGCCGTGAACGTGACCGAGAGCGAGCGGGCAGAGCGCGCGCTCGATGGTCTGCCGACCAAACAGCGACTGGCCGTTGCCCTGCGCGTGCAGCAGGGTCTCAGCTATACCGAGATCGCCAGCTCGCTGAACTGCTCGGAGGGTGCCGCGCGGGTGAATTACCACCTTGGCGTCAAGAAGCTGAGGGAGCTGCTACGATGAATCCATACGACTGCGAAGCCATCCGGGATCTGCTGCCGGCGCTCGCACGCGGTGAGCTGCTGTCGCATGAAGCGACGCTGGCCGAGCTGCATCTCGACGCGTGCACGGACTGCCGCGCCGAGGCCGCGATCGTCCGCCTTCTGCAGACGACGCTCGCGCCCGTCCCCACCGCTCTCGAGGGACGTGTCATTACCGCGATCCGCAGACGTACCCTGTTGCGTGGCCGACCCGCGCGCCTGGCGCTCGCGGCGACGCTCGCGGCCGCCGTGATCGGTGGGTCGCTGATCTACGATCGGGCCGGGGTCACGGATGACCTGGATATCGACGCCGTCAGCTGGGCGGCCGCGCAGGATCCACTGCTGCACGGCAGCTCGGAACTCCACGAACTCTCGGTGGAGCAGCTCGAGTTGCTGCTCGAGGAGCTGGATCGATGAAGCGGCTCGTGATCGCCGCATTCCTGCTGCTGGCCCCCGTCGCCGGCCACGCCCAGCAGAGCGGTACCGACCAGGAGCGACGGGCGGCTTTCGAAGCGCGCCGCGATTCGCTCGAGGCTGAGGTCGTCCAGAAGTTCGTGCGCCGACTCGGCCGTGAGCTGAAGCTGAGCAGCGCCCAGCAGTCACAGACCGAGCAGGTGCTGCGGCAGAGCGGGCTCCAGCGGCGCGAGCTGTCGCGCGCCTCGATGCAGCTGCGCGGCCGCATATATCGCGCGGCACGCAGCGCTGAAACGCCAGAAGCCGAGTTCGTCCGCCTCATCGCCGAGCACGAGGCGCTCCGCGTGCGTGAGCACGACCTGTGGCGGCGCGATCAGGAACAGCTCGCCCGCATCCTGGATCCGCGACAGCGCGCACAGTTCATCCTGTCCTGGGCCCATTTCCAGGACGACATGCGCGATATCCTCTCCCGTCGGATGCGTGAGCAGAGCGACTCGCGGGATCGCTCGAACGACAAACCCCGCGACGAGAGCGACCACAGCCGCGATCCGGATCGCCGCGATCACAATCACTGATCGCCGGAGACAGGCCGTGCGCAGGCGCCCGCCGGCGCGCGACGCGTGCTTGATGCCCGCCCTCCGCGCGGCTAGCTTCGCTCATGCGTATTCGTCTCCTTCTCTTTGCCCTCTATCGCGACCTCACCGGCGTCGGTGAGCTCGACGTCGACGTTGCGCAGGGCAGCACCGCTGCCGCCGCAGTGAGCACGCTGCGACAGCGCGACCCGCGCTTCACGCGGATTCCCGAACGCCCCGTGATCGCCGTGAATCGCGAGTATGCCACGCTCGATGTGCAACTGAATGAGGGCGATGAGCTCGCACTGCTTCCGCCCGTGGCTGGAGGCTGACATGCACACCGACGTCACGCCCGATGTGATCGATCCGCAGTCGGTGCTCGAGCGCGTGGGCTCGCCGGCCGATGGTGCGGCCGTGCTTTTCCTCGGCACTGTGCGCGAGCAGAACGACGACCGCCCGGTGTCGGGCATGCGCTACGATGCATTCCTCGAGATGGCCGGGCCGGTGCTGGGCGAGATCGCGGCGGAGGCTGCGATGCGCGCGGGCACCGACCGGATCGCCGTGGTGCATCGCGTGGGTGAGCTTGCGGTCGGCGACGTCAGTGTGGCCATTGCCGTCAGCTCACCGCACCGGGAGCCTGCGTTCGACGCAGCGCGCTACATCATCGAGCAGATCAAGCAGAGGCTGCCCGTGTGGAAGCAGGAGCACTACGTGGCGGGTGACGCGCGCTGGCTCGAAGGCAGCGTGCCGCCGGTGGATGTTCGATGAGCGGGAATCCGGCGGCAGACGGCATGCGCGACGGCTTCGGCCGGCGCATCGAGTATCTGCGGATCTCGGTCACGGACAAGTGCAACCTGCGCTGCGTCTACTGCATGCCGGAGGAGGGGCTGCCCTGGCTCGGGCGCTCTGAGATCCTCACGTACGAGGAGATCGCCCGCATTGTGAGCGACATGGCCGGCATGGGCCTGCGCCGCGTACGGCTGACCGGCGGCGAGCCGCTCGTCCGCAAGGACCTCCCGCAGCTCGTGTCCATGCTGCGCGCGATCGATGGCATAGACGACATCGCCCTTTCCACCAACGCCGTGCTCCTGCCGAAGCTCGCCCGGCCCCTGAGGGACGCCGGTGTGAACCGCGTGAACATCTCGCTCGACTCGCTGCGGCCGGACCGCGTGGACGCCCTCGCCCGCAGACCCGGCTCGCACGCAGCCATCTTCGATGGCCTGCGCGCCGCCGAGGACGCCGGCTTCTCACCGATCAAGGTGAACGCCGTCATCATGCGCGGGCGTAACGATGACGAGATCGAGGACTTTGCGCGCATCACACTCGAGCGTCCCTGGCACGTGCGGTTCATCGAGGTCATGCCGGTCGGTGAGAACCTCGGGATCAGCGCGGCGGAGTACGTGTCATCATTCGAGATGCTGGAGCGCCTGCGCCGCATCGGCGACCTGACGCCCGTCGCGGGACCCGCCGGCAATGGTCCAGCCACCTATTTCGAGTTCGCCGGGGCGGCCGGGACTGTGGGCGTGATCACGCCCATGAGTCACAACTATTGCGACCGCTGCAACCGGATGCGCCTCACCGCCAACGGCCGACTGCGGCCCTGCCTGTTCGGCGACCTCGAGACCGACCTGCGCACGCCCCTTCGCGCCGGTGAGCCACTCGAGCCTCTGATTCGGCGCACCCTCGAGATCAAGCCCGAACGGCATCACCTCGTGCAGGGAAGTGCAGCCGGCTCCGGCGGCCTGCGCGCCCTGTCGCAGGTCGGTGGCTGAAAAGACGCCCTGCGCATAAGCGCTCCCCGACGTCCTGAATTCCCGCCGTCCTCCACTGTCATCTCGCGTTGACACTGCATCCGGGCGCGCCTACTTTGCGGCGTCTGTCGAGCAACTACCATACGGGATCAATCATGGTCAACAAGATTACGGTCGTCGGTGCTGGGAACGTGGGCGCGACGGCCGCGCAGGGACTCGCGCGCCGGGAACTGGCGCGCGAAGTCGTCATGATCGACATCATGGAAGGCGTGCCGCAGGGCAAAGGCCTGGACCAGTGGGAGTCGGCACCGATCGAGGGCTGGGATGCGCGCGTGCGCGGCACCAACAGCTACGACGATACGGCCGGCTCCGACCTGGTCGTCGTGACAGCCGGCATCGCGCGCAAGCCGGGCATGAGCCGCGAGGATCTGCTGAAGACGAACGCCGGCATCGTCCGCGACGTGTCAGAGAACATCAAACGCAGCTCGCCGGACGCCATCGTGATCATGGTCTCCAATCCGCTCGACGTCATGGCCCACGTGTGCATGACGACGACCGGCTTTCCGCGTGAGCGCGTGATCGGCATGGCGGGAGTGCTCGACACCGCGCGCTACCGTTCGTTCATCGCCCTCGAGCTCGACATCAGCGTCGAGGACATCCAGGCACTCGTGCTTGGCGGCCACGGCGACACCATGGTGCCGCTCGCTTCCTACACGACGGTGAGCGGCATCCCCCTCTCGCAGCTGCTCTCAAAGGACCGCATCGATGCCCTCGTCGACCGCGCCCGCACGGGCGGCGCGGAGATCGTCGGCCTGCTCAAGACCGGCAGCGCGTATTACGCGCCCGCCGCCGCAGTGGTGCAGATGGCGGAAGCCATCGTGCGCGACAAGAAGCGCGTGCTGCCGTGCTCGGCCTGGCTGCAGGGCGAGTTCGGCATGAAGGACATCTTCCTCGGCGTCCCGTGCAAGCTCGGACGTGGCGGCCTGGAGAAGGTGATCGAGGTGGATCTCACGAGTGATGAGAAGGCAGCCCTCGGCAAGTCCGCCGATGCGGTGCGCGAGACCATGGCTCTGCTCAGCTGACGACAACGAGGCGCATTCTCATGCGGCGGGTGTTTTCACTGTGGGATTCGACGGTCGGCAAGAAGATCATGATGGCGACCACGGGCGTCATCCTGATCGGCTTCGTCGTCGGTCACATGATCGGCAACCTCAAGGTGTACCAGGGTGCCGAAGCGTTCAATCACTACGCCGAGGGTCTGCGGACCTTCGGCGCGCCGTTTTTCGGGCATGGACAGCTGCTCTGGATCATCCGCATCGTCCTGCTGGTCGCGGTCCTCGTCCACATCCTGGCCGCGGTTCAGCTCGTTCTGCGGAGCAGGAAGGCGCGCAGAGTGGGCTACCGGAAGTACGAAGGCGACATGGTCTTCAGCTACGCGTCGCGCACAATGACCTGGGGTGGCCTCATCATACTCGGGTTCGTCGTCTATCACCTGATGCACCTGACATTCGGTAATGCGCATCCCGACTTCATACCGGGTAACGCATACCACAATTTCGTCGCGGGATTCCAGAGCTGGCCGGTATCCGTCGCCTACATTCTCACGATGATCCCGCTCGGCTTCCATCTCTATCACGGCTTCTGGAGCATGCTCCAGACGTTCGGTGCGACGAACCCGAAGATGAACCACGTCCGCCGCCCGATCGCGGCCGTTCTGGCGGGCGCGGTCGTGCTCGGCAACATCTCCTTCCCGGTCGCCGTGCTGGCCGGGCTCGTGGGCTACTGAGGCGCCGTCATGGAGCTGAACGCAAAGATTCCTTCCGGACCCATCGACGCGAAGTGGGACCGGCACCGGTTCGAGCTGAAGCTGGTCAACCCCGCGAACAAGCGTAAGTACACGGTTATTGTGGTCGGATCCGGCCTCGCCGGGGCGGCAGCCTCAGCCACCATGGCCGAGCTCGGCTACAACGTCCATTGCTTCTGCTTCCAGGACTCGCCGCGCCGGGCGCACAGCATCGCCGCGCAGGGCGGCATCAACGCGGCAAAGAACTACCAGGCCGACGGCGACAGCGTGCGCCGCCTGTTCTATGACACCGTCAAGGGTGGTGACTTCCGGGCACGTGAAGCGAACGTGTACCGACTGGCGGAGATCAGTCTCAACATCATCGATCAGTGTGTGGCGCAGGGCGTACCCTTCGCGCGGGAGTACGGCGGTAATCTGGCGAACCGCTCGTTCGGTGGAGCACAGGTGTCGCGTACGTTCTATGCACGCGGCCAGACGGGCCAGCAGCTGCTGCTCGGTGCCTATCAGGCGCTGGAGAAGGAAGTGCGGAGCGGCAAGGTGAAGATGCACACGCGCCACGAGATGCTCGACCTCGTGCTGATCGACGGGCGTGCGCGCGGCATCGTCACGCGCGACCTTGTGAGCGGCGCCATCGAGTCGTGGGCGGCAGACGCCGTCGTGCTTGCCACCGGCGGGTACGCCAACGTGTTCTTCCTGTCGACCAACGCGAAGGGCAGCAACGTCACGTCCATCTGGCGCGCGCACCGCCGTGGCGCCGGCTTTGCCAATCCGAGCTTCACGCAGATCCACCCGACGTGTATCCCGCCCAGTGGCGATTATCAGTCGAAGCTCACGCTGATGAGCGAATCGCTCCGCAATGACGGGCGCATCTGGGTACCGGTCGAGCCAGGCGACAAACGCCCGCCGAACGAGATCCCGGATGCCGAGCGCGACTACTACCTCGAGCGACACTACCCGAGCTTCGGCAACCTCGCCCCGCGCGACATCGCGTCACGCCGTGCGAAGGAGGCTGTCGACGAGGGACGCGGCGTCGGGCCGTCGGGTGTGGGTGTGTATCTCGACTTCCGCGACTCGATCGCGCGCCTCGGTCGGAATGTCATCGCCGAGCGGTACGGCAACCTGTTCGACATGTACGCGAACATTACGGGGGAAAATCCGTACGAGGTGCCCATGCG
Organism: Longimicrobiales bacterium; assembly: GCA_035461765.1. Taxonomy (GTDB): domain Bacteria; phylum Gemmatimonadota; class Gemmatimonadetes; order Longimicrobiales; family RSA9; genus SH-MAG3. The sequence goes on along the minus strand of DATHUY010000008.1, from coordinate 2,872 downwards.
GATCTACCCGGCGCCGCATTACACGATGGGCGGGCTGTGGGTCGACTACAACCTGATGAGCACGATTCCGGGTCTGCACGTCGCCGGTGAAGCGAACTTCTCCGATCACGGCGCGAACCGGCTCGGTGCCAGTGCGCTCATGCAGGGTCTGGCCGACGGCTACTTCATCCTGCCGCTCACCATCGGTGACTACCTCGCGCGCACGAAGCAGGATGACCTCGACACGACGCATCCGGCATTTGCTGATGTCGAGCGCGAAGTCGCGGAGAAGGCAGATCGCCTTCTCTCCATCAACGGCAGCCGCACCGTGAACGACTTCCATCGTGAGCTCGGCGCGCTCATGTGGGAGTACTGCGGCATGGCCCGCTCCGCGGAAGGCCTGCGCACGGCGCTACAGCGGATCCCGGAGCTGCGCGAGCAGTTCTGGGCGGATGTGCGCGTGCCGGGCAGCGCGGCCACGCTCAATCAGTCGCTCGAGCACGCCGGCCGGGTCGCCGACTTCCTCGAGTTCGCCGAGCTCATGTGTTACGACGCGCTCGACCGCGACGAGTCGTGCGGCGGTCATTTTCGCGTGGAGCATCAGACATCGGAAGGTGAGGCACGCCGCAACGACGAGCAGTACGCGCACGCGAGCGTGTGGGAGTTCACGGGGGTCGGCAACGAGCCCAGGAAGCATCGCGAGGAGCTGACGTTCGAGAACGTTCAGCTTGCGCAGCGCAGCTACAAGTGAGCATGACCGCAAAGGCCCCGCGGCCCGGCAGCGGCAGGGCCGGGGTTCAGATCTTGACGACGACGGTTCCGGAGACCAGGGCGGGATATAGATGAGGCTGAAACTGCATGTGTGGCGGCAGAGCGGACCCGGCGACGCGGGACGCTTCGAGGACTACGTCGCCGAGGACGTTTCGGAGCACATGTCGTTCCTCGAGATGCTCGATGTCGTGAACGAGCGCCTCATCGGGGAAGGCAGGGACCCGATCGCGTTCGATCACGACTGCCGTGAAGGTATCTGCGGGTCCTGCGGCTTCATGATCAACGGCGAGCCGCACGGGCCGCTGCCCCGTACGACGGTCTGCCAGCTCCACATGCGCAACTACCGTGATGGCGATGAGCTGTGGATCGAGCCGTGGCGCGCCACCGCTTTCCCGGTGTTGCGCGACCTGGTCGTGGACCGCAGCCCGTTCGACCGGATCGTCCAGGCGGGCGGCTACATCTCGGTTCGCACGGGCAGCGCCCCGGATGCGAACAATATCCCCGTCCCCAAGGCCAACGCAGACCTGGCGATGGACGCCGCCGAATGCATCGCCTGCGGCGCCTGCGTCGCCGCCTGCCCGAACGCGTCCGCCATGCTCTTTACCGGCGCCAAGGTGACCCACCTCGGCGTCCTGCCGCAGGGGCAGCCGGAGCGGTACACTCGCGTCGTCGAGATGGTCGCCATCCACGACGAAGAGGGCTTCGGCCATTGCACCAACCACGGCGCGTGTCAGACCGCGTGCCCCAAAGGCATCAAGGTGGATTATATCGCGCACCTGAACGCTGATCTGCGCAAGGCGCGGTTCCGGCACCCGGCGGGGTAGGGAGCAGGGGGAGGGGAAGGGGTGGCTGGCTCCTTGTATTGCGCAGAACCGCAGAGACGCAGAGTCGCAGAATTCGTGGCGGAGACGGGCGTGGAGGGCTGGCTTCGTTCAGGGAGCTGGCCTTTTTCTTTTCGCCTGGCAGCTGCAGCCAGGTGGCGGTCAACTAATCAGCATCCAAAGCCGGCGGGCCGTTAATAAGGAGGGAGCACCCCGATCAGCTACGATGCTCTGCGCTCTGCGATAAAGGAGTGACCCACACGCGCAGCTCTGCGCCCCTGCGGCTCCGCGTGAGAAAGAACGACCCCCGCCTCCGTGCCCCTGAAACTCCCTACAGCTTGGGCGGTGTGACGCCGATCTGGTCCTGGTACTTGCCCTTCTTCATCGCGTACGTGACTTCCGGCGTCTCGTCGCCCTGAAAGAACAGCAGCTGCGCCAGGCCTTCGTTCGAGTAGATCTTCGCGGGCAGCGGGGTAGTGTTGGAGATCTCCAGCGTCAGGTAGCCGCGCCACTCGGGCTCCAGCGGCGTCACGTTCACGATGATGCCGCAGCGGGCGTACGTCGACTTGCCCACGCACACCACCAGCACATCGCTCGGGATGCGGAAATACTCCAGCGTCCGGGCCAGTGCGAACGAGCGTGGCGGGATGATGCAGTGGTCGCCCTTGAAGTCCACGAACGAGCGGTCATCGAAGTTCTTCGGATCGACCACCACGCTGAACACATCGGTGAACACCTTGTACTCGTCCGCCACGCGGATGTCATAGCCGAAGGACGACACGCCGTAGCTGATCACGCCCTCCCGCACCTGCGCGGGCTCGAACGGCTCGATCATGCCGTGCTCCTCCGACATCCGACGTATCCAACGGTCGCTGCGAATCGTCATCGATCATCTCCAGAGGTGTTCGCCGGCTGCGGGCCGCCGGAAACGCCGTGCGCGCGGCGCTGGCTCATGCAGCGGTCGGCCTCGTGCAGGGGCCGGCCCGATACGCCCGCGGACCGCGTCAAGCTACGCCGCACCGCGGGTAGCGGCAACGGTCGCACCCGCATGCCGGCGACCCGCCGATTCCGGGCAAAAAACGCGTACGGCACACCAGTCGCAAGTGCGGCCGTCCCACATGCCTCACACGTGTGGCGCGCGCGCTTGACACCCGGTGTCAGAACCCGGTAGTTTGGCGCGGCTGTCATTCGTGAACGAATTCACAAGCGAACGGACAGGGCATGCTAGAGTCGTACGTGCCGATCCTCATCCTGCTGGGCGTTACGCTTGCGAACGCCGTCGGCATGGTCGTCCTATCCCA
>DATHUY010000007.1 GCA_035461765.1 Longimicrobiales bacterium | reverse complement strand
GAGCGAAGGATTGCTTCGTGCACCACACCGCCATCCAGGCGGAAGGCTTCAAGTCGCTGGCCGAAGGCGACCGCGTCGAGTTCGACATGATCGAGGAGCCGAAGGGCCCCAAGGCACAGAACGTCAGTCGCGTGTCGTAAGCGGTCGGGCTTCGGCCTGATCTGTCGGCGACGGCCCGGCCCACAAGGTCGGGCCGTCGTGCATCGTGGGCTTCCCGCGCGCACGATCGGGTGCGACAGCGTCGCAACGCGTCCCGTCCATGAGCGCGACGGGCTCGATCGAGTTCCGACGCGTCACGCCCCAGGCGGTGCGCGGCGGTTGCGGCGCAAGAAAGTCGGGGGATCGCTCAGGTGTTTGACGTCGGATTTCGTTGCGCGCCCGACGTCGTGTAGGGATAGTCCCTACCGGCATGCCTGCGTTTTCGCAGCGACAAAGCGGGTTCCCCCGACAGTCCCCGTCGTTCCCCCGACGCACACTGAAGGCATGCATCCCGGAAGACGGGTACTGCCCTCAGGATCGAGGTCCATCATGAAGCAGCTCAGGGTGCTGATCCACATCATCGCGCCCGCACTGATGCTGGCGTCGTGCGGCGGCGGCGAACAGGCCGCGCAGGATGACAATCCGGAGCCGCCCGTCGCGGCCGGCAGCGACCTGACGCCGTTCCAGACCGAGCACGGCATTGGTCCGATCACCGAGCCGGTCTCGCTCGAGGCACCGGACGAGGAGCTCGCGGAACAGGGCGAAGCACTGTTCCAGCTGAAGTGCTCCGCCTGCCATCGACTGGACGAGCGCTATATCGGTCCGCCGCTCGGCGGCGTCCTCGACAGGCGCACGCCTGCCTATGTCATGAACATGATGCTGAACCCGACGGAAATGACGCAGAAGCATCCGGAGGCGAAGGCGCTGCTGGCGGAGTACCTCGCGCCGATGCCGAGTCAGGACCTCACGCGGGAGGAGGCGCGCGCCCTCCTGGAGTATCTGCGCCTCGCCGATGCCAGCGATTGATGCCGAGTAGCGAACGACACATGCTCACAATTCGACCGGAGCGCCTTCCATGAAATTATCCACGAGTGCACGGCTTGGCCTGCTCACGATTGCGCTGTTCGGTATCGGCACGTGGGCCTGCCAGACAAGTCGCTCCACAGGGGTAGCCTCGACCGCCGATGCCGCATCCGCGGTCTACGTCGCACCCGGCGAATATGACGAGTTCTACGCGTTCATGTCGGGCGGCTTCAGCGGGAACCTGACCGTGATGGGTCTGCCGTCCGGCCGGCTGCTGAAGACCGTGCCGGTCTTTTCGCAATATGCGGAGAACGGCTGGGGCTACAACGAAGAGACGAAGGAGATGCTGCAGACGTCGTACGGCTTCGCTGCGTGGGATGACAGCCACCATCCGGAGCTCTCGATGACCGACGGCGTACCCGACGGCCGCTGGATCTTCATCAACGCCAACAACACGCCGCGCATTGCGCGCATCGATCTGACGGAGTTCGAGACGAAGGAGATCCTCGAGATCCCGAACAGCGCCGGCAATCACGGGTCCCCGTTCATCACGCCGAACAGCGAGTACGTCGTTGCGACCACGCGCTTCTCGGTGCCCGTGCCGAACCGTGACATGTCGATCGAGGAATACGCCGGCAACTTCAAGGGCATGCTTTCGTTCATCCGCGCGAACGACCCCGGCAACATGGACGTCGCCTTCCAGATCATCATGCCCGGCTACAACTACGACCTGGCTCATGCGGGCAAGGGTCCGAGCGACGGCTGGATGTTCTTCACGTCCTACAACGTGGAGGAGGCCCACACACTGCTCGAGGTCAATGCATCGAAGCGTGACAAGGACTTCATCGCGGCGGTGGACTGGAAGCGCGCGGAGGAATGCGTCGCCGAGGGTGCTGCGCGCACCATGCCCGCCCGGTACGTGCACAACTACAAGGGCGAGGATCGCATTGCACGGTCCGTCATGAAGGAGAGCGTGACCGTGCTCGACCCGACAGCATGCGCGCGGCTCGTGTATTTCCTGCCCACGCCCAAGTCGCCGCACGGTGTGGACGTCGATCCCACCGGTCGGTTCATCGTGGCGGGCGGAAAGCTCGCGACCGTGATTCCCGTCCACTCGTTCGAGAAGATGATTGCCGCGATCGCCGCGGAGCAGTTCGAGGGCGTCGTCGACGGCATACCGGTCCTCCAGTACGACGCGATCATCGCCGGCGAAGTGCAGGACCCGGGTCTTGGTCCGCTCCATACCGAGTTCGACGGCAGGGGCTTCGCGTACACGACAGCGTTCATCAGCTCGGAGATCGTGAAGTGGAGCCTCGAGACATTCGAGGTCGTCGATCGTATTCCGGTCTACTATTCGGTCGGCCACCTGATGATCCCCGGCGGCGACAGCCGTGAGCCGTGGGGCAAGTACCTGGTCGCGCTGAACAAGATGACGAAGGACCGCTACCTGCCGACCGGTCCGGAGCTCGCGCACTCGGCTCAGCTGATCGACATCAGCGGTGACAAGATGCGGCTGCTGCTCGACTTCCCGACCATGGGCGAGCCGCATTACGCGCAGGCTATTCCGGCCGAGCTGATCCTGGACAAGCAGCTGCGGCTGTACCGTCTGTCCGAGAACAGGAACCCGTTCGCGACGATGGGCGAGGGTGCGGCGAAGGTGACGCGACAGGGTCGCAGGGTGGACGTCCACATGACCGCCATCCGCAGCCATTTCGCGCCCGACAACATCGAAGGCATCGAGGTCGGCGACTCGGTCTTCTTCCATGTGACGAACCTCGAGCAGGACTGGGACGTGCCGCACGGGTTTGCCGTGCTGGGCATGGAAACCGCCGAGCTGCTCATCATGCCGGGAGACACGCGCACACTCCTGTGGCGACCGACGCGACCGGGTATCTATCCGTTCTACTGCACGGACTTCTGCTCCGCGCTGCACCAGGAGATGCAGGGGTACGTGCGGGTGAGCCCGCTGAACAGCGGCGTGCCGGTGGCGTGGGGGACGGGCGGCAGGCTCACGACCGGCCAGCCTGCGAACTGAGCGTGGCACACGAGCTGGCAAACGGGATGAGGCCATGACAATGTCAACGAGGTCGCGCGCTCTGACTGCAGCTGCGGCACTGCTGCTCGTGCCGGCGTTCTTCCTGCCGATCTGGACGATCGACCTCGTTGCGCCGCAGTACCCGGAGGGGATCGGGCTCGAGATCATGGTCAACACCATTCGCGGCCAGGGCGAGTGGGATCTCCAGAACATCAACGGCCTGAATCACTACATCGGGATGAAGGAGATACATCCGGAGTCCATCCGCGAGCTCGCCATCATGCCGTGGCTGCTGGGCGGGATACTGGTCCTGGGTCTGATCGCGGCCGCGACGGGGCGCAAGCGGCTGCTTCAGGCGTGGCTGGTGGTCTTCGTGCTGCTCGCCGCGGCGGGCCTGGTCGACTTCTGGATGTGGGGCTACGACTACGGTCACAACCTGAACCCGGACGCCGCCATCAAGGTGCCCGGCATGGCATACCAGCCGCCGCTGATCGGCAGCAAGCAGCTGCTCAATTTCAAGGCAACGTCCTGGCCGGGCCCGGGCGGCCTTCTGGCCTTCGCGTCGCTCGGCCTGGGCGTGCTCGGGCTCTGGCTCGACCGCAGCAGGGGCCCGCTGCGGCAGAACGCCGGCGCAGCGGCGGACGCGCAGGCGGAGGATCCCAGACATGCGGCTGCCTGAGATTTCCGGTTGCGCCGCGCGCCGCCAGTACACGACGGTCGGCGTCCTCATCGCCGTACTGTTTGCCGGCGCGTGCGCCCCGGGTCCGGAGCCGATTCGATACGGCGAGGATGTGTGCGCCCACTGTCGCATGGTGATCATGGATGAGCGATACGGCGCGGAGCTGGTCACCACGAAAGGTCGCGTGTTCAAGTTCGACTCGATCGAGTGCCTCGCCGCCTACGTGCTCGAGATGAGCGACAGCTCCGACATTCACTCGCTCTGGGTGACGGCATTTCACACACCCGGCCAGCTGATCCGGGTCGATGAAGCAGTCCTGCTGCACAGTCCCATCCTGAACAGCCCGATGGGCGCCAATCTCACCGCCTTCAACGCCGCAGTGGTCAGCGGGGACAGTGCGGTGAATGCGTTCGGCGGTGAAGTGCTCAGCTGGGAAGACGTGCTCGCACTCGTGACGGCACAGCCGCCGTCCGGCACCGGGCACATGCCGATGCACCGACCCGGATCATGACCGCGGGCGGGCTGATCCTGGCGCTCACGCTGGCAGCCGCAGATACGCTGATCGTCTCACCGGCCGGTCCATGGCGTACGATCGGTGACGCCGTGACGGCCGCACAGCCTCACGACGTCATCCTCGTGCGACGCGGGGTCTACCGCGAGCCGACCATTCTCATCGCGCGTCCGCTGACGTTGCAGGGTGAGGCGGGGTCGGTCATCGACGGCGAGGGGCAGCGTCAGCTGGTGCGCGTCGAGGCGGACAGCGTCACGATCCGTGGACTGACGCTGCGGAATGTCGGCACGAGCTACATGGAAGACCGTGCGGCGATCACGGTCGAGGACGCGTCGCACTGCGTAATCGAAGGGAACCGCATCGAGAATGCCTTCTTCGGCATCTACCTCGCCAATGTCGGCTGGTGCCGGATCGAGGACAACGTGCTCGTGGCGCGGACGACGCGGGAAACGGCGGCAGGCAACGGCATCCACCTGTGGTACTCGAAGCAGGTGCTCATCAGGGGCAACGACGTGCGCGGTCACCGCGACGGCATCTACTTCGAGTTCGTCGAGGACAGCCGCGTCGAGCGGAATCACGCGGAGGGCAACCTCCGTTACGGTCTCCATTTCATGTTCAGCGACCGGTGCGAGTATCGCGACAACGTGTTCCGTGCGAATCACGCGGGCATTGCGGTCATGTACACGCGGAACGTGGTCATGGAGGACAACCGTTTCGAGGACAACCGCGGACCCGCGGCGTTCGGGCTCCTGCTGAAGGACATCACAGACAGCCGTGTCGCGCGGAACCGCTTCACGCGCAACACGGTCGGCATCATGGCGGAGGGCATGAACCGGACGGAGCTGGAGCACAACGTCTTCAGCGCCAACGGGTGGGCGATCAAGCTGATGGCGAACAGCGAGGACAACACGTTCTTCGCCAACGATTTTCACGGCAACGCGTTCGACGTCTCGACGAACAGCCGTCAGAATTTCAGCACGTTCCGCAACAACTGGTGGGACCGGTACGGCGGTTACGACCTGGACCGCGACGGCTACGGTGATGTGCCGTTCCGCCCCGTGCGGCTGTTCTCGCTGATCGTGGAACGCAATGCGCCCTCACTCGTGCTGCTGCGCTCGCTGTTCGTCACGCTGCTCGATGCGGCCGAGCGCGTGGCGCCCGTGCTCACGCCCGCGACCCTCGTGGACGAGCGGCCGCGGATGACCCGGAACGTACGATGATCCGCGTTACGGGCGTGAGCAAGGCGTTTCGGCGGCGTCCTGTCCTGCGGGACGTGACTGTGGAGTTCCGCACCGGCCGGATCACAGCCGTCCTCGGCCCGAACGGCAGTGGCAAGACGACGTTGATGAAGATGCTGCTGGGCCTGGTGATGCCCGATGCGGGCACGATCGAGATCGACGGTACCGTGCTGAACGGCGACTGCGCGTACCGCAGGGACATCGGCTACATGCCACAGGCCGCCCGGTTCCCCGAGAACCTGAGCGGACGCGAGATCATGGCCATGGTCAGCGACCTGCGCGGGGCCGGATCGGCGCAGCACCGCGAGCTGCTCGACGCGTTGGAGCTGGAGCCGGAGCTGGACAAACCGATCCGCATCCTGAGCGGTGGCAACCGCCAGAAGGTGAGCGCGGCAGCCGCGTTCCTGTTCGATCCTCGGCTCGTCATTCTCGACGAGCCGACCGCCGGTCTGGATCCCATTGCGAGCGGTGTGCTCAAGGACAGGATCAGGAACGAACGCGAGCGCGGCAGGACCGTGCTGCTCACGAGCCACGTGCTGAGCGAGGTGGAGCAGCTGGCGGATGATGTCGTCGTGCTGCTGGACGGCACGGTGAAGTGGGCGGACTCCCTCACGGCGCTGCTGGCCGCGACCGGGGAGCCCACGCTGGAGCGTGCCGTTGCGCGACTGATGCTTCGGCAGCGCGCTTCCGTCGCAGCAGCGGAGGATCCGGCGTGATCACCGCGCGGACGTCCGTTCGGTGCGGGGGGAATGCATGAGCACGATGCTCAAGGTGCTCCGCTACGAGCTGCGCGACGTGCTGCGCGGCCGCTGGCTGATCGCCTACGCGGTCTTCTTCCTCCTGCTCACCGAGGCCCTGCTGCGTTTTGGTGGCGGCGGCGAGCGCGCACTCCTCTCGCTCATGAACGTGGTGCTCTTCGTGATCCCGCTCATGAGCCTCGTCTTCGGCACCGTCTACCTCTACGGCGCGCGCGAGTTCAACGAGCTGCTCCTCTCCCACCCCGTCAGCAGGCCCCAGCTGTTCGGAGGTCTCTATCTCGGCCTGAGCGTGCCACTCGCGGCAGCGTTCACGGCCGGCGTGGCGGTGCCGTTCCTGGGGCGCCTCGGCTCCGCCGGCGGAGCGGCCACGCTGCTGACGCTGCTGGCGGTCGGCATCGCCCTCACGTTCGTGTTCACCGCCATCGCCTTCGTTGTCGCACTCTGGCTCGATGACCGTGCCCAGGGGCTGGGCGCCGCCGTGCTGCTCTGGCTCATGCTCGCCGTGGTCTACGACGGCTTCGTCCTCCTCCTCACCGTCGCGTTCGGCGACTACCCGCTCGAGAAGCCGATGCTCGCGCTCATGCTCGCGAACCCACTCGATCTCGGGCGCGTGCTGCTGCTCATACGATTCGATGCGGCCGCCCTCATGGGCTACACCGGCGCCGTGTTCGCCCGCTTCTTCGGCACCGCTGCCGGTGCCCTCCTCGCCACGATCGCTCTGACCGGCTGGGTCGCCGTCCCGCTCGCGCTCGGCCTGCGCACATTCCGTCGGAAGGATTTCTGACGACGCCCGTCAGCGCTGCGCCGGTCGCGGTGGTGGTCGCGGTGGTGGTTGCGGCGGTGGTTGTGGCGGTGGTTGCGACGGCGTTTGCGGCGCAAGGAAGTGCGGGGGTCGGTCAGGGGCTTGCCGATGGATCTCGTTGCCCGGCAAACAACACCCTCGGAGACCGTTCTGCGACAAGGGGTCGTATTGCCGCGCAACGAATTACGACAACCGGATGCCCGCCCGCCTCGATTCCGGCGAGGACTCCTGATCGGGCCACTGGAGTGTTGCTCCTGTGCCGGTCGAGGGGCGGGGCAGGTGCCGCGGGTGAAATGAAGCTCGTGCCCGCGTGCGACATGACAAACTGATCCTCGCTGCGGGGCTGCGGCAGACCCAGCGTGCCGCTGGTTCAGGAGCGGGCCTCCAACGGCTTCCGCGGCCTGGCCACCGTGTCTGCCATCGTGTCGCCGGCCCGCGCAACGGCCTCCGGGCCGATTACGGTCCGGCAGGTTCCCGGCTGAAGGCGCCGTCGCGATAGAGGACTCTGACCGCCGGGGCAGTCGGATCGGGACGCAGCAGCCGCGCCGATGTTGCACGGACGGAAGCGCGTGCGAACTCCGTATCCTGTCGAGCGCCGGGGTTGGCGACGGTCACACTATCGAAGCGCATGGCCTCGATGCGGCTCATCAGGTTGCGCGGCAGCACCACGTAGAGTTCCGTGCCATCGCGGTTGATCTCGGTCGACTCGAGCGCGAGATCCCCACTGATGATCAGTCGCGGCGCCAGGGATGTGAGGGCGAACCCCTGGCCATGAAACGTGATGAGCAGATCCCCGGCGGCACCGAGATCACTCGCGCCAGCGATCCGCTGCACCTGGAGGCTGTCGACGCGCAGGGGTTGCTGCCGGGCTGGCTGTTGCTGCTCGCCAGGGGGCACCTGGAACTCCGTACCGGCGCGGTCGCCCGTGCCGGCCGGGTTGCGGTCGCTGCGTACCTGGGCAACGGCCACAGTCGCGAGGATCGCACCCGTTGCCAGCAGGCCGATCAGGGTCCTTGTAGTCATGCTGGTCTCCTTGCTTCGACTAGCGGCTGAACTCGACGTCGTCGATGGCGATGGCGCCGGTCGTGTTGCGGAATCCCGCCTCGTTCTGGCGATCGAAGAGGAATCGGATCTCCCTGATCGCGTTGAGGTTTACACCGGCGAAGTCGGTCAGCGGGATCCGGAACGAGCGCATGATCGCCTTGTACTGGTGCGTGCTCCCCGCCGGCAGTGAGCCGGATTCGTCCGGATACTGGAGCCCTCCCAGATAATCCCTGATCGTCACCACGGCCGTGTTGCTGGGTGCATCGGTCAATTGTACCCGGAAGTTCTTGAACGTATCCAGAACATTGAGGGCGTTCCCCGGACGCTGGCTCACCCGGAAGTGCAGGTAGGAATACGTGCCCACGTTCTGGGGGCTGAAGGAGAACACGAGCTCGTCCGCGGTCCCGTCCCAGTGTGCGATGAGGCCCTCGCTCTGATTGTAGAAGTGGTCGCTGGAGCTGTTCAACATGCGGTCTTCGAAGAGCGGGAGCGTGGTGAACGAGTTCGTGCCGCCGAGATTGTTGGCGCCTGCGGAACCGAGCGGGCTGCCATTGTCCACGCTGAGGAAATCATGCGACAGGATCTGGAGGTACCTGTTCACACCGGGCCGCATGTCCCTCAGGCCGGCGAGGTAGAGCGGCCAGTCGTAGCGGTCGTTGCCGCGCACGTGGATGTCGAACCATGCATTGATGAACCCCTGCGCGAGCTCGTGATGGTCCTCGCGGGTGATCTCGACATTCTCGCCCGCGTAGGTGATGGCATCCGTGAAGTGGAAGTGATTGGCGCCGTAAATCTCGACGTGCTGCTTGGGCGCGAGCCGCAGGCCGCCGTCCCAGATGCGCGGGCCGTGACCGCTCGACAGGTCGCCGTCCCAGCTGCCGTACAGCGACAGATGCGGCACTCCCGCCTGGACCGGCTGGGTGTGAAAGTCGACGGGCGAGATCGTAGCCAGCGCGAGGATCGCGCGCGGTGAGCCCTGCGCCAGGTTCCGATTCACCGCCGAGATCGCGCCGCCACCCCCACGCGAGTGACCGATCAGCGCGATCTTCGACGGATCGACCTTCTGGTAGAAGAGCGAGGCGGGATCGCTGTTGAGCTGAAGGAGACGATCCACCGCGGCGAGCAGGAGCTCCCCGCGTTGGGGAATGCCCTGCTGGTGACTCGGCCACTGTCCCTGCACCACGTCGAGATTCAGCGAGACGCAGATATAGCCCCACGAAGCCAGGTGGTGCATCAGGTTGGTCATACCCAGGTAGTTCGTGGGTGACCCCAGACTGTACTGACCGTGACCGAACACGATGAGGGGATGCTGGCCCTCGGCGACTTCGATCCCCTCGTAGTTCGGATTATCCGGATCCTCCAGAGCCGATCCGTCATACGATGGATAGTAGACTCGCGCGATCAGGTTGACCGTCTGACCGCCCGGTGTGGGTGTCTGGAGCGTGAACGTATCGCCCGCAGGGATGTCCCAGAACCCGATGAGCGCAAAGTTTCCCGTACCGGGCCGACACGTGTCGCAGCCTGCGACGCCCAGGAGTATCAGAGCCGTCAGGATGTTGCGTCTCATGACTATCACTCCCCCGGCAGTTGTGCCGGATGTGAACGTGAAGAAGCGCCGCTGTTGCTACCGCTGCTTCCTGACACGCCTGCGCGGGCGGCCGCCCCGCTCCCCGACCTCGACTTCGATCCCGAATGCGCCCGTGAGAGCGCCGCTGGTGTCGCGCTGATTGACGCCGATGGTATAGGTACCCGGTGGCACGCCTTCAGGGACGTAGCCTCCGATCACCACCAGGAGCGGCTCGCCTGCGGTCACAATGCCGGGAATGCGCGTCGTCCCGTGTCCGGCCAGGAAGGCCACATCGCGGCCACCGTGATGACCGAGGGTGACGTTGGACCGCTCACCCTCCTTCATCGCAACGGCGCTGCAGCGCAGGCGGGTCCGAGCCGGCAGCGTTGTTACCGTTGCCCCGTGCCGGCACTTCCAGCCAGGGTCCAGCCGCACTCTCGTCTCCTCCAGCAGTGTGACGGTCACATCGTCGCAACCCTGGCCCCATGGCTCCGTCACCTGATGGCGCAGACGCTCCTTCAACCGCGGCGCGAGCAGATCCACCCAGAGCCGCACGTGCGACGGCACACCCTGGCGGTCGATCTCCAGGACGATCTCCCGTCGCCGGCCGTCCGCGTTTCCAATGACCGCAGCCACCTCGAAATCAGCTGCGTCAGCGTAGACGATGGAGATATTCTTCTGCGCCAGATTGTTGTCATCCCACACGTGAATGCCCGATGGCGTGGGCCCGTCGTGGGGGGAGATCTCGAGGAGCAGGCAGGGATGCCATTGCACCGTCGATGCTCCGACCACGACCGTCTCTGGCGGGATGAGCGCCGCCGGCCACGGGACGCTCACCACATCGCTCGCCCCCGCCGCAAGCCCGGAGTACTTCACCTCGCCGATCAGGTACGTGCCCGGCAGCAGTGGCGATGGCACTGCCGCACCGGGACGCGGCGTGGGGATGAACGAGGTCGGATACGTGAACTCGGCTCCCGGCCAATGGGTCAGATAGAGGCGGACCCAGAAATCGAGCGCGGCGTCCGTGCCGATATTTCGAAACCGACCGTAGAGCCAGTTCATCTGGCCGGCGATCGGGGCCTGGTGAGGCGGCAGCGAGCCGTATCCCGCCGGCAGGCCGGCAGCGCCTTCGATGGCCGGGTCGGTGTTGCGTACCCAGATATCGGGGCTGTTCCAGATGACGCCGCCCGATGGCACGGTTCCGACGTCTGCCAGGTTCTCCCGCACCATGATGTCGCGGGTGAAGCCGTACGCGAGTGCATCCTGGACGGCCTCGAACGCGTCGATACGCCCGAAGCCGTATCCCGGGCTCCAGACAGGCGGCAGTCCGGTGGTGACCGAGAAGTTGCCGTTCGCGTCACGCCAGCGGAAATCGCCCGCGGGGTTCGTCGGGTGACTTTCGGTGGTAGCGGCGTTGATCTTCTCCGCGCTGTCGCGAAGGATCTGCCGCAGCTCCACCCAGGTGAGCGCCGGATTGGCCGAGAGCACGAGAGCAGCGACGCCCGCGCTGAGCGGCGTAGCGGATGAGGTGCCGCCGAAGAACGCGTACTCTCTCGGACCGGTCGACACGGGGGTGCCCGCAACGTGGGCGTTGAGCACGGCGGCGATCGGAATCTGGTTCGTGGCCGGGTTCGGGGCGCCCGTGATCATCACGGCTTCCCACCCCGCGTTCCCGGGCAGTTCCAGGAGCAGCATGCTCCCCGCGGCGAAACCGGTGACAGACCCCACCTGAAGGCTGGTGGCTCCCGCCGCCACGGCTGCTGTCAGCGTGGTCTGGGCAGTCGCGTGTCCGATGAGCTGTCCCTGGCCGGTGAGGGCGCAGGACACGGTTCTGTACGATGCGGGGGGATTGTGAACCGCGCCGCGATGGCTCGGCGCGCAGAGCTGGATGTTGACGCCCCATCCGCTCGTTGGGGCTCGGATCTCGGTTGTGCCGTCCGTATCCAGTGTCGAAGCGGCGATCGCGATCGAGCGCTCATACGCCGCCCACGGCCGGTGGGTGGGGGAAATGTTGGCATTGGCATTCCCGGTGGAGAAGAAACAGGGGCAGCCCCTGCCGCCGCGGCCATAGGTGGTGAGATAATCGAGCATCGCCATTGCGGCGCCGGAGATCGCGCTGCCCGCACCGAAGCCGATGCTGCACGTGAAGACATCGGCTCCCGGCGTGATCGGAGCCGGAAAGCCGACGCGCGGACTGTTGGGATTGAATCCTGCTGCCCAGATGAACATGTCCGTGATGTCGACATCGCTCGAGGGGTAGATGAGCCCCATGATCCGGCAGTTCGGCGCCGACCCCGCCAGCCCCTCACCCACGCCGGCGACCGGCGAGGGATTGTCCGCCAGGGCGCCGCACACGCCGGCCACTCCCATCCCATGGCTGCCGATGGGGGTGTCATTGTCCGGCACGAGATTGATGAAATCGAACAACTGGTAGGTCTTCGCCGTGCCGTTGCTCACATTCCCCTGGAACTCGGGATTCACCGGAACGCCGGCGGCAGACTCGATACCCTGATCGACGGTAGCGATGACGATGGTGGGTTCACCGAAGGGCTGATGACCGGCGTCCTGCAGCTCCTGCCACGCATCCGGGCAGCCGACGAGCTGACGGTCCCACACGCCATTCCACAGGAAGTCGGTGGGCACGATCGCATCCAGCTCCACCGTGGTGACCAGATTGGGCTCCGCCCAGTCGACTTCCTCCAGATCGGCCAGGCGCGCCGCGGTATCGAGCAGCCTATACCCCTGCGCTTCGCGCGCACGGAAATGCCACGTGTTGGGCGAGTACGGCACCGACCTCAGGATCTCGAGCTGGTACTCCGCCGCCAGTTTCCGTACCTCATCCTCGGCCACCTGCGACTGGAAGCGGACGATCAGCTCGTCCGTCAGGAACGAGACCGACTCGTCACGTAATCCTACCACGAAGCCCGCGTGCTCGACGCTCCTGACCGCTTCCAGCCGTCGGGCGATCTCCGCGCTTCCCTCGGCCGCGGCTCGCCCGGGCAGGCGGAAAATCCGTCCGCGGGCCTGGCGGATCTCCTCGGAGACTTCGACCGGTTCCAATCCCAGGCCGCGCGCGATCTGCTCCACCTCGCGGTCCGCCTCGCCTCGGACATGGCGCAGTACGAGCGCCACGAGTTCCGGCCGTGGCTCGAATGGCGTCTTCACCCGGCCGCGGTAATAGAACGGCAGCCCACGGGGACCGAGGATGAACACTTCCTGGTTCCCGGCGGGCTGCACGTCCACGCGGCGCTGCTGTCGCTCGGATCCCCGGTGCGCGACAGAGGCGGTGTAGCGGCCCGGCGCGACGGTGCCGCGATAGCTGCCGGTGCCCGGGTCGAACTTCAGTGTAACGGGCTCACCTTTCGGAAACGGCGTGAGCTCCACCTGGGCGTTCGCGATGCCGCCGCCCTTGAGGTCTCTGACATCGATATCGACGCGGGTTTTTTCGACGCGACCGGCGCGGCCTTTTCCGGGACCTGATTTGCGGCCAGGCATCGTTCCTCCTCGGGCCGGCATTGCCCATGGATGGGTAGATCAGGACTGGCTGCATGCCAGTCCCGCCGCGCCGGTCACCCCGCAGTGTTCGCCTGGCACCTGCACCGCTTGCTGTGCGGCGGCGATGCTCAGTCGAAACCGCGCGACCGGTCTCCGCGAAAGCAGAGAACCCGCAAGACCGAATTCGCGGCACGGATGCCGGCGAGCTCGGGCGAGATAGATCCGAGGAATGTGGTCTGGAATGTCAAGCCGCCGGGGCAGGAAACAGCGGCTCAGAAAATAGTGCTACGCGGCTGGCTGCTCGTCAAGGGTGGCAAGCATGACCTTACTCCGTGGATCCACGCGCGTCGAGACGGCTGGCGACGTCAAGGTGCTGGCGTCGTGCGGGGGCGGCGACAATGCAGAGCCGGACGATATGGAGCCGCCCGTCGCGGCCGCCAGCGACCTGACGCCGTTCCAGACGGAGCATGGCATTGGTCCGATCACCGGTTGGGCCTTCCCTATCTCCACTCGAGCGCTGAACGATCGTGCACCACGCCGGCCCGCACGACGTGCTCGATGCGGCGGATGTTACGCACATCGGCGAGCGGGTCCGCGGACAGGATGACGAGGTCGGCGGCCTTGCCGGTTTCGATCGTGCCGAAGTCGTCGAGCCGGCCCATGGCGAGTGCGCCATTGCGCGTGGCCGCGACGATGACGTCCATCGCCGGGAGTCCCGCGCGGTGCAGCGCTTCGATCTCGAGGTGGACGGACGGGCCGTGCAGCGTGAGCGGATTGCCGGCGTCGGTGCCCATGGCGACGGGAATGCCGGCCGCGTGCACGGCGCGCACGTTCGCAGCCATGAGCTCGAACGATCGTTCGGCAGCGACTGCCGCCCGCTCCACCGCCTCGGCATTCTGGCCATCGGGCAGTGAATCGGACAGGAACGCCTTCGCGCGTGACGCCGGATCGACGCACGCGAGCCCGGCGCCGTACGCCGCGTCATCGAAGTCGCGCGCGGCGAGCTGACGATAGCCATTGCGCACGACGAGCGTCGGCGTGTACACGGTGCCATTCCGTTTCGCGAGCTCCAGGAACTCGTCATCGACGGGTGCGTTCTCGACGCTGTGCACGAGCAGCCGCGCGCCCGCGCGCAGCGCCTGCTTCGCGCCCCACAGGTTCGTCGCGTGCACGATCAGCGGGATGTCCGCAGCGCGTGCACGCTCGCCGGCCAGCTCGAGGCGCCGCACCATCGCAGCGGCATCGTCGGAGCGCTCGGAGGCGAGGAACCAGACCTTCATGGCATCGGACTGGTTCGCGATGATCAGCCTCGCGCCCGCCTCGGTCGCGGAGTCGCTGCCGATGTGAATGAACTGGCGCTCCGCCGGCGTGTTCAGCCAGTGGTCGCGTGTGGACAGCAGCGGCCCCGCCGCGGCGACATGCGGCGCGTGCGCATCGTGATCCGCGGGCTCGCGCAGGCTCCACGTCCACGGATAGCCCCCGACATCGAACGTCGCAGTGACACCGCTGCACAGATTCGCGCGATAGAACGGTGTCGGATCCTTCAGCGCCGTCACCGTCTCGATGTAGGGGAATCGCTCCATCATGTCGAGCGCGTCCGGCCGGCCATCCGCCCAGCCGGTCTGCGAGTAGTGGACGTGCGCATCGACGATGCCCGGCATGATCCAGCGGTTCCGCACGTCCACCGTCGCGGCACCGGCCGGCACCGCACACGTCGCGCGCGAGCCCGCGCACACGATGCGGCCCTCGCCGGTCACGACGACGGCGTCGCTCACGGGTGCGCGGCCGGTGCCGTCGATCAGAGTGCCGCCGACGAACGCGGTCGGCTGCTGGCCGTGCGCCGGTGCGGCCAGGGCGGCGACGGAAAGCGTGAGAAGCGCGGTGCGCGCGACAGCTGGATGGACCATGGTCGTGGCTCCTGGACAGGCACACATGAGGGAGGCGGAGGGGTAATCCGCTGTGTTCTCCGGGTCACGGTGGGTGGTGCGGGCGGCGACCGCAAGGCCCCGCGCCTGCTCCTGAATGTTCGGTGCTTCCAATCCTCCAATTGCCCATGGCCATCCGCGCAGATGGAGGATTCGCGGCGCATGGCGCCGCGAACTATCCATCGGTCTTCACGCGCGAGGCTCGGATGGAAACTTCGGTGCGCATAGCGCACCGAATCCTCCATTCAGTCGGCAGGCCGCGAGTAAATGGACGATTCGACGCCCGCCCGTGACCCGTCGGGCATGCAATCGCGCATGGGTCTACCAGCGGCAGCTGGATCTGCTCGATGCGGGTACGGCCCGGCGGCGCGTCGAGCGCCAGGGCGAGCGAGCGGGGGTGATGGGAAATCGTGTCCATGCATGGCGGACAACTCAGGCCTATTCCACGCGTCGCAGCCCCTGCAGTACAGACAGGAGTGCGCCCGCGCGCGCGGGTCCTTCAGGGCGGGACCAGGCCCACTCGATGAGCCGCGGGTATAGGCCGAGCTCG
This sequence comes from Longimicrobiales bacterium, assembly GCA_035461765.1. GTDB lineage: Bacteria > Gemmatimonadota > Gemmatimonadetes > Longimicrobiales > RSA9 > SH-MAG3. The sequence continues at coordinate 703 of DATHUY010000007.1, read as the reverse complement.
TCGTAGATCCGGAAGATGTTGGAGCCGGCGAGCGGATCGGTCGCCGTGTCCCAGTCGTCGAGGGCGGCGAGGGCGGTCGTGCGTGCGTCGTCGGCGCGCCCGACGCCATGCAGTGCTTCGGCCCATCGCAGCCGGTTCCACAGGCGCGAGGAGGACGAACGTTCGGAGGCGAGGATCTCGGTGGCGAGGTCGTCCTCGCCCATGCCCCGGAGACGCAGATAGATGGCGTCCACCATCTGGTTGCTCCAGCCGCGGCGGATGTTGTTACGCATCAGCTCCACCGCAGTCCAGAAGTCGGTGTGGTGCATCGTCTGCGCAGCCATCCAGGCGGCCTGCTGCGCGAGGGCGGAGTCCTGCACGGCACGGTGCCAGTCCAATGCAGCGTCGGGTTCCAACGCAGCGGTGACCACGACCAGATTGGCGCGTACCGTGTCGGCCTGCGGGAGGGTGGAGCCGGCGAATGAGCGGAGGCGAGGCAGCCACCGTTCGCGGAGCGGGGCGATGGCCGCCGCGCAGCCGGTGCCCGCTGAACATGGTCGAGCGAGTGCGGTGCTCACGAGTGTCAGGAGGCCCGGCTCGCTCATGCCGCCGGCTTCCAGCTCCGCCAGCAGCGAGTCGACGTGCGCCAGGTCGCCCGAAGAAGCTGCGTTCAGCAGGCGATTCGCCATGTGGAGCTGCGCGAACCCGGTGCGAGGAAGGTCAT
>DATHUY010000006.1 GCA_035461765.1 Longimicrobiales bacterium | reverse complement strand
CACCATCAGGCCGAGAATGCCCTCGTGGATCTCCCAGGGCCGCAGCTCCGGGTTCAGGAAGAAGAACAGAGTGGTGGCGCTGCCGGCGATCAGGCCGGTCAGGGCGCCGCGCGTGGTCGCGCGCCGCCAGTACAGTGCGGCATACACGGGCGGTGCGAGCTGATCGATGAGGCCGTAGGCGGAGAGCAGCAGCCATACGAGCGACCGCTCCTGCACAATGGCCAGGAAGTAGGCGACCGCGCCGACGGCGAGCACCAGCACCTGCATCAGGACGCGGCGCCGATGGTCTGTGAGCCGAACGAACGGATGGATGCCATCCTCGATCGCAATCGATGCGGCGCCATGCAGCAGCGCATCCCCGGTGGACATCGATGCGGCGAGCGCACCGGCACAGAAGAGACCGACCACCAGCACGGGCAGTCCCGTCTCCATGATCATGTGCGGCAGAATCATGTCGGGCGTCGCGGGGGCGCTCGCGAACAGCACACCGGCGAACCCGACCAGGATGAGCGGGATCAGGAACAGCTGGAACGTGGGGAAGAGGACGACGGTGCGACGGAGCACGGCGTCGGAGCGCGCGGTGAACGCCTTCATGAACAGGTGCGGCCACATCGCGAAGCCGATCGCTGACGAGAGCACGGCCGAGGAGTAGGCGCCCCAGCTCCACGGTGAGCCGTCGCCGGCCAGGCCGGGAAGCGCTAGGAGCTCGGGGCGCACGGCCTCGATCTGCTCGAACATTGGACCGATGCCGCCGTACAGCGCGTAGGGGAGGTACAGGCCCAGCCCCCACGCGACGACCATCATGACCGCGCCCTCGAACACGTTGGTCCAGCCGACGGCGGACGCGCCGCCGATGAGCACATACAGCATCACGACGCCGTACGCGATGGCCGCGCCGAGCCAGAACGGCACGTGTCCCTGTGTGAGGGCGCTGAACACCAGGCCGGCGCCGCTCATCTGCAGCATGACGTAGGGTATGAAGGCCGCGACGGCGATCACGGCCATGAGCGCGGACAGCGTGCGGCTCGGAAAGCGTGTGGTGACCAGCTGCGCCTGGGTGACGAGGTCGTAGCGCCGTCCGAGGCGCGCGGCCTTCGGCGCCACGAAGAACCACGGCGCTATGCCGATGACGCCGTAGGACAGGATGTAGAGGACGGCGGCGCCGCGCGAATAGGCCCAGCCGGGGCCGCCGAGGAACGCGAATGCACTGAAGATCGTGCCGCCGACAATGAAGTACATCGGGAGCACGCCGAAGCGCCGGTCAGCCGCGACGTAGCCGGTGACGCCGCCCGTGGTCCGCCGGCCGGCGAGTATGCCGATGGTGAGCGTCAGCAGGAGGTAGCCGCTGACGATGGCGGTGATGATCTGCCAGCGCTCCATGGGCTCAGCGCTCCGGTGCCGGCGGCACGCGCCCGCCCTCGTGCGTGCGTTCGACAGCGTCGTATGCGCGATCGAGGGACAGCAGCACGAAGAACGCGGCCACGACCCACGCGGCCGTCCATATAATCGCGAGCGGCATGCCGAGCACGTATGGGCGCGGCCCGCGGAACAGTGCTACGCCGGGGTAGATAACGGCCAGCACATAGACAGCGAAGAAGCCGATGGCGAAGCGGCGCGCGGCTCTCAGCCTGTTCATGAGCTGCGCCGCGCCAGGTCTCGCAGTGCGCTCGCAGTGGAGTCCAGCGCGTGACTCAGCTCGTCGATCAGCTCGCGGGTGGCCGACAGAGTGAGACCCTCCGCGCCCAGCTGCGTCTTGAGGCGTCGTACGGATCGCGCCGCGTGCTCGATGCGACGCACGGATTCCTCCGCCGACTTCGCTTCCTCCTCATCGCCGAAAGGATTCACGCGCTTCGGCGCGAACGGCTCATCATCGAACGGGTTCGCCATGATTACCTCCGGTTGCAGCGCGGCGGGTCAGTGCCCGGTGAATTCGGGTGTGCGCTTCTCGAGAAATGCGGTGACGCCCTCGGCCCGGTCGTCACTGCCGAATGCGGTTATGAACAGTTCGCGCTCGTGGGCGAGGCCCGCCGACAACGGCGCCTCGAGCGCAGCGGCGACGGCGCTCTTCGCCAGCCGCAGCGCTACCGGTGAGTGCGCGGCCATTGCACGTGCGATCTCCAGCGTGCGCTCGTGCAGCGCGCCGTCCTCCGCGAGGACATCCACGAGCCCGATGCGCCAGGCCTCCGCGGCATCGATGAGATCGCCCGTGAGGATCAGCCGGAGCGCGCGGCCGGCGCCGATCAGGCGCGGCAGCCGCTGCGTGCCCCCGCCGCCGGGAATGAGGCCCAGCCTGATCTCCGGCTGGCCGAAGCGTGCGGACGGCGCGGCAATGCGCATGTCGCATGCGAGTGCCAGCTCGCAGCCGCCGCCGAGCGCGAAACCGTTGATCATCGCAATCGTCGGTTTCGGGAAGGCGGCCACCTCGTCGAACACGCGACGACCCTGCATGGCCTCCCGCTGCTGGAGCGGCGTGCGCTCCGCGAACTCGCCGATGTCCGCGCCCGCGACGAACGCCTTCTCGCCTGCGCCGGTAAGGATGACGACACGCACGGCGTCGTCCGGCCGCAGCCGATCGAGCGCCTCGACGATCTCACGGCGAACGACCGCATTGAGCGCGTTGCGCTTGTCCGGCCGGTTGATGGTGATGGTCGCGATGCGGTCGCTGACGTCCAGCAGCAGTGTCTCGAAGGCCATCGGTTCCTCGCGGCCGGTGCCGCGCATGTGGTGAGAGATTACGCTATTCGCTCGACCAGTCGTAGAAGCCGCGACCGCTCTTGCGACCGAGGTGGCCGTCGGCGACCATCTGCTCCAGGATGCGCGGCGGGCGGTAGTGCTCGGCGCCGAGCTTCTCGTGCAGGTAGCGCGCGATGTCGAGCCGGACATCGAGGCCGACCAGGTCGGTCAGGCGGAGCGGCCCCATCGGGTGGCGGTACCCGAGCTCGAGCGCCTTGTCGATGTCGGCGGCACTCGCCACGCCTTCCTCGACCATGCGCATCGCCTCGAGGCCCAGCAGCACGCCCAGCCGCGAGGTCGCAAAGCCGGGCGAGTCGTTCACCAGCACGGCCTCCTTGCCGATCCGCTTCACCAGCTCGAGGCCGCGCTCGACCGTTGCCTCCTCCGTCCGCGGGCCGCGTACCACCTCGACCAGCTTGTTGATGTGCACCGGATTGAAGAAGTGCAGCCCGAGGAACTGGCTCGGGCGCGACAGCCACGCCTGCATGTCGCCGATGCTCAGGCTCGATGTATTCGTGGCGAGCAGTGACGATGCGGACGCGGCGCGTTCGGCACGCTGCAGCACGTCGCGCTTCAGCTCGATCTTTTCGGGGACCGCCTCGATGATGATGTGTGCGCCGTCGCAAGCCGCCTCGAGATTCGGCGCGACGGTGATCCGCGACATGTGCTCGTCCACAGCGGAATCCGCAAGCTTGCCGCGCTTCACGCCCTCCTCGAGGTTGGCGCGGATGCGCTCGGCCCCGCGCCGCGCGAACTCCTCGTCCGCATCGGCCAGCCGGACATCGTAGCCCGCCATCGCGCACACCTGCGCGATGCCGTGCCCCATCGTGCCCGCACCGAGAACGGCCACACGCGGCATCAGCTGCCTCCGCGCACCGGCTCCGCCTTCGGCGCTGCCGGCCGGCGCGGCCGGTCGAACTTCGGTGAGCGCTTTTCCAGGAATGCGGTGATGCCTTCCCTGAAGTCGGGGGAGTCGAACGCACGCAGCTGCGCTTCGACCTCCAGCTCCAGCACCTGCGTGAGCGTGGATGTCAGGCTGCGCCGCAGCACCCGCTTCGCGTCCGCCACCACGTTGGCCGGTGAGGCGGTGATCTCGCCCGCGAACCCGCGCGCGGCCGATTCCAGCTGCGCGGCGGGCACCACACGGTTGAACAGGCCCATGCGCTCGCCGCGCTCCGCGCTGATCATACCGCCCGTGAAGATGAACTCCGCTGCGGCGGCGGGTCCAACCAGGCGGGGCAGGAAGAAGCTGCCGCCCCAGTCGGGGTGCAGGCCGACACGCAGGAACGTGAAGCCGATGGATGCAGTCTCGCTGGCAATGCGCAGGTCGCATGCGAGCGTGAGGCAGGCGCCCGCGCCGGCGGCCGCGCCGTTGATCGCGGCAATGACCGGTTTCGACATCGCATCGATCTGCCGCACGACGTCCGCGCCTGCACGCACGAGCTGCTCGAAGCGCGGCCGGTCGTTCTCCTGGATGATCTCCGACATCACGGCAATGTCGCCGCCCGTCGAGAACGCACGTCCGACTCCGGTGATAATGACGCAGCGGACATCCGCATCCTGCTCCAGCTCCTGGAGCGCGTGCAGCAGGTCGGTACGCATGGTGCCGGCGAACGCGTTCAGGCGCTCCGGCCGGTTGATCCGGATCCAGCCGATGGCCGCGTCCTTCTCGACGACGATCTTTGCGTCGCTCATGCGGCGACCTCCACAATGGTTGCGATACCCTGGCCGACGCCGATGCACATCGTGGCGAGTCCGTGCCCGCCGCCGCGTCGCCGCAGCTCGTGCACCAGCGTCGTCACGATGCGTGCGCCAGAGCAGCCGAGCGGATGCCCGAGCGCGATCGCGCCGCCGTTGACATTCACAATGGAAGCGTCGACGCCGATCCCGGTCACGCAGGGAATCGATTGCGCGGCGAACGCTTCGTTCAGCTCGACGAGCTTCAGGTCCCCCGGGCGCAGTCCGGCACGCGCAAGCGCCTTCTGCGACGCCGGTATCGGACCGATCCCCATCTCGTCCGGCTCCACCCCCGCCACGGCGCTCGTCACGATCCGCGCGAGCGGCTTCAGACCGAGCGACTGCGCGCGACCGGACTCCATCACCAGCAGTGCCGCCGCGCCATCGTTCAGACCGGAGGAGTTGCCTGCCGTGACCGTACCGTTCGAGCGGAACACCGGGCGCAGCTTCGCGAGCTGCTCGGCCGTCGTGTCCGGCCGAGGATGTTCGTCACGTTCGACGACCACGGTTTCCTTCCGGCCCGCCACCTCGACCGGTGCGATCTCCGCGCTGAACCGTCCTTCACGCTGCGCGACGCCGGCACGACGCTGGCTCTCGAGCGCGAACGCGTCCTGCGCCTCGCGCGTCACGCCGTGCCGCTCCGCCACGATCTCGGCCGTTTCGCCCAGCGATACCGTATAGCGATCGGGAAACCGCTCGTTGACGAAGCGCCAGCCGAGCACCGTGTCCGCCACTTCGGGTGCGCCACGCGCCCAGGCGTCGCCCGCCTTCAGCATGACGTAGGGCGCCCGGCTCATCGACTCGACACCGCCGGCAATGAACACGTCGCCCTCACCGGCTCGTATGGCATGCGCTGCGGCCGTGACGGCCTGCATGCCGGAGCCGCACAGACGATTGACGGTCTGACCAGCAACGGTGACGGGGAGCCCGGCGAGGAGTGCAGCCATGCGCGCGACGTTGCGGTTGTCCTCGCCCGCCTGGTTCGCACAGCCCAGGATGACATCTTCGATGGTGGCGGGATCGATGCCGGTGCGCTGGAGGAGAGCCGTAACCGCGGCCGCCGCCAGGTCGTCGGGACGTACGCGTGCGAGTGCACCGCCGTGCCGGCCGATCGGCGTGCGCACCGCGTCGATGATCCACGCTTCTCTCATTGGAACCGGACTTCACGTCGTGCCGATCGACCTCAGTTGAGGTCGACCCACACGCTCTTGATCTGTGTATAGAGGTCGAGCGAGTACTCGCCCAGCTCGCGTCCGAATCCGGACTGCTTGTAGCCGCCGAACGGCGATGCGGCGTCGCCCGGATGGTACGTGTTGATCCACACCGTTCCCGCCTCGAGATCACGCGCGAAGCGGTGCGCCTTCTTCACGTCACTGGTCCAGACTCCCGCGGCGAGGCCGTACTCGGAACTGTTGGCCAGTGCGAGGGCTTCATCCTCATCGCTGAACGCCAGCACGGACAGGACGGGGCCGAAGATCTCTTCCTTCGCGATCACGTGGTCCGGCTGCACGCCGTCAAAGACCGTTGGCTGAAGCCAGAATCCCCGATCGCCGCCGTCGTACTGGGCACGCACGCCGCCCGCCACGAGCTCGGCGCCTTCTGCGCGTCCCTTCTCCACGTAGCTGAGGACGCGATCGAGCTGCTCCTGCGAGATGAGCGGACCGAAGCGTGTCTTCGGATCCAGCGGGTCGCCCGGCTGCATCTTGCCCGCCCGGTCCACGAGCGCCGAGAGGAGCTGGTCCTTGACCGACTCGTGAACGAGCAGGCGCGAACCGGCCGTGCAGCACTGCCCGGTGTTGTAGAAGATGGCCGAGAAGGCGCCGCGCGCCGCCGCCTGAATGTCCGCGTCCGCGAGCACGATGTTGGGCGACTTGCCGCCCAGCTCGAGCGACAGCTTCTTCAGCGATCCCGCCGCCTCGCGCATGATCATGCGGCCGACGGCCGTCGACCCCGTGAACGCGATCTTGTCGACGTCGCCGTGAGCGACCAGCGCGGCGCCGGCGGTCTCGCCGTAGCCGGTGACGACGTTCAGCGCGCCCGGCGGCAGCCCTGCCTCCGCGCCGACAGCCGCCAGCTCGAGCGCGCTGAGCGGTGTCTGCTCGGCCGGCTTGAGCACGACCGTGTTACCGCAGGCGAGCGCGGGCGCGATCTTCCACACGGCCATGAGGAGCGGGAAGTTCCACGGGATGATGGCGCCAACGACACCGACCGGCTCGCGCAGTGTGTAGTTCAGCATGTTGCCGCGCACCGGGATCGTCGCGCCATGCAGCTTCGTGGTCCAGCCCGCATAGTAGCGCAGTGCATCGACCGACTGGCGAATGTCGATGTTTGCCTCACGAATGGGCTTGCCGTTGTCGAACACCTCGAGCCGCGCGAATTCCTCAGCGCGCTGCTCGATGATGTCGGCCATGCGCCACAGGATCGCACCGCGGTCAGCGGCATCCATGCGCCGCCACGAGTCTGCACGGAACGCCGCACGCGCAGCGCTCACGGCGCGGTCAACGTCCGCAGCACCCCCCTCGGCCACCCGCGCGATGGCCTCGCCGGTCGCGGGGTTCAGCGTCTCGAAGGAGCCGCCCTCCGCGGCGTCGGACCATTCCCCGTTGATGAAGAGACGGTCCTCGGCCCTGCGTTCGACCGGTAGCGTTGCGCTGGCCATCAGAGCGCCTTGAACTGTGCCTTGCGCTTCTCGACGTAAGCCCCGATGCCTTCCTTCGCGTCCTGGCTCGCGAACAGCTGCTGCTGCAGCTCGCGCTCGATCGCCAGGGCATCCTGGAAGGGAATCTCCGCGCCCGACTGCACCGCCCGCTTGATGTTGCCGATCGCCTTCGACGCCATGTTCGGCGGCGTGAACTGCTTCGCGTATTCCATGACCTTCGTCATGAACTCGTCGCGATTGCCGGCGTCGTACACGTCGGTGACGATACCCATGGTCTTCGCCTCGTCGAACTCGAACGTGCGGCCCGTCACCATCAGCTCGATCGCCGACGACTTGCCCACGATCCGGCACAGCCGCTGTGTGCCGCCCGTGCCCGGAAGCACGCCCAGGTTGACCTCCGGCAGGCCGATCTTGCCGCCGCCGCGCCGTGCGATCCGCATGTCCGCCGCCATCGCGATCTCCAGTCCGCCGCCGACCGTGTGTCCGTTCAGCGCGGCGATCACCAGCTTCGGCGTCTGCTCCAGCCGGTTCAGCGTCTCGTTGGCGTGCAGGCAGAAGTAGTACTTGAACGTCGGCGTCACCGAGTTCAACATCGGGATGCTGGCGCCGGCACAGAAGAACTTCTCACCGGCGCCCGTAAGCACGATGACATGGACGCTGTCGTCCATTCGGGCGCGCAGGATACAGCGGTCGAGGTCCTGCATCAGCTCGTACGTATACGTATTGGCCGGCGGATCATCGAGCGTCAGGATCGCGACGCCGTCGCGAGCCTCGTAGTGCACGAGTGTGGTCTGATCGACTTCGCGTTCCATTACCTGAGCCATGATGCCTCCCCCGATGGTATGCACGTCATTTGTTGTCTACTGATCCGAATGGCAGGCCGCACCCGCCGCGAAGCGTCGCGAGACCGCGGAATGCCTGTAGTTTCGCGCCCGTTCTGCCCGTCCGCGCGAGGTGGGGGAAGCTAGACCCCGCCTCGGAGTGGGTCAAGGATCGCTTGCCGCTCAACCCGTTCCGGTGCTACCATTTGGATAGAGTCCCGTTGCCCTGTGCGGGCCGCGGCTGCGGCCACCGGCGCGGGGGCGGGGAACCGGATTTGTCATGCGACGTTACGCCTGTGCACTGCTTGCGGTCTGCGGCGTTCTCCTGAGCGGAATCGCGTCCGCCCAGGAAACCGCGCGAGGCTCCGTCTACCGCATTCCCGTGGACGGCGTGATCGAGCTGGGCCTGGCGCCCTTCATCGAGCGCACACTGCGGGAGGCGGAAGCCGCGGGCGCACGCGCAGTCATCCTCGACATTGAGACGCCCGGCGGTCGCATCGACGCCGCACAGCGGATCGTCCGCGCCATTCAGGAGGCGGATGTGCCGGTGTACGCGTTAGTGAACATGCACGCGCACTCCGCCGGTGCCATGATCGCGCTCGCCGCACGCGAGGTCTACATGCGGCCCGGCGCGCAGATGGGCGCCGTCACGCCCGTCACCGGCGATGGCACGAAGGCGCCGGAGAAGATCGTCAGCGCGATGCGTGCGGAGATGCGCGCGCTGGCGGAGCGCGCCGGGCGCGACCCGCGCGTGGCGGAAGCGATGGTCGACGAGAACATTGCGGTGGAGGGGGTCAGTCCGGCCGGCGAGCTGCTGACGCTGACGTCCAGTGAAGCGGTGGCCCTGAATTACGCCCGTGAGGTGGCGGACTGGGACGCGCTGATGCTCGAGCTCGGTCTCGCGAGCGTGCCGGTGCAGGAGACGCAGGTGAACTGGGCGGAGCGTGTGGTGCGGTTTCTGACACACCCGGCCGTCGCGCCGATGCTGCTCTCGATCGGCTTTCTCGGCATCATCATGGAGATCAAGACGCCCGCGTTCGGCCTCGCCGGGCTCGTCGGCGCGAGCGCCATCACGGCGTTCTTCGGCAGCCATCTGCTCCTCGGCCTGGCCGGCTGGGAGGAGATCATCCTGCTCTTTGCGGGCATCGCGCTCATCGCGGTGGAGATGTTCGTCATTCCAGGTTTCGGCATTGCCGGCATTGCCGGTGCGCTTGCGGTCCTTGCGGCATTCTATCTCAGCATGGTGACTCCTATGGCAACCGCCGCCGAATACGGTACGGCGCTGGGCATCCTGTCTCTGAGCATCCTCGTCGTCATCGTGGTCGGCTGGGCCATACTCCGGCATCTGCCACGCAGCCGCGGTTTCACGAAGTCCGGGCTGATGCTCGGAGATGCAACAACGAAGGAGACCGGCTACCTTTCGAGTGAAGTACGCACGGAGCTGATCGGCAGCGTCGGCGTCGCACTGACCGATCTGCGGCCTTCAGGCGCAGGCCGCTTCGGCCGCGAGCGCATCGACGTCGTCTCCGATTCGAACTGGATCGAGTCGGGAACGCCGATCCGCGTCGTGCGATCCGATGGCTACCGGCACGTCGTTGAGCCGGCTGAATAGACTCGAGCTGCACACCATACCTCTGACACAGAGCTGACGATGGAAAACATGGCGCCGGCGCTCGTTCTCGCTATTGTCGTAATCTTCCTGCTCCTCGTTACCTGGGCCGTGCCCGTCAGGCTCTGGATCGAGGCAGTATCCGCCGGGGTGCACGTCGGCCTGGGCGACCTCATCGGCATGCGGCTGCGCAAGGTGAATCCCGCCGCAGTGGTGCGGCCGCTCATCAACGCGACGAAGGCGGGTATCACGCTCACCACGCGTGAGCTCGAGGCCCATTACCTGGCGGGCGGCCACGTGGACCGGGTGGTCAAGGCGCTGATCAGCGCCGACAAGGCCAACATCGAGCTGCCGTTCCAGCAGGCGGCCGCGATCGATCTCGCCGGCCGAGACGTGCTCGAGGCCGTGAAGGTTTCCGTCAACCCGAAAGTCATCAACACGCCCAAGGTCTCGGCCGTTGCCAAGGACGGCATTCAGCTGATTGCCATCGCGCGTGTGACGGTACGAGCGAACATCAACCGGCTGGTCGGCGGCGCGGGCGAGGACACGATCCTGGCGCGTGTCGGCGAGGGCATCGTGTCGACCATCGGTTCGGCCGCATCGCACAAGGCTGTGCTCGAGAATCCCGACAACATCTCGAAGACCGTGCTGGCGAAGGGACTGGACGCGGGCACGGCGTACGAGATCCTCTCGATCGACATCGCCGATGTCGACGTCGGCAAGAACATCGGTGCGGAGCTGCAGACGGATCAGGCGGAAGCGGACAAGCGGATCGCTCAGGCGAAGGCGGAGGAGCGCCGCGCCATGGCGGTCGCGATCGAGCAGGAGAACCGCGCAGAAGTGCAGAAGATGCGCGCGATGGTCGTGCAGGCCGAGGCGCAGGTGCCGATGGCCATGGCCGAGGCGTTCCGCTCCGGCAATCTCGGCATCATGGATTACCAGCGCTTCCGTAACGTCGACGCGGACACGTCGATGCGTAAGGCGATCGCCGGCGAGACGGACAGCACGACCCGCCGCGAGGAGGGCTGATTGGAACCCGGGTTCCTCCTCATCCTCATTGTCTTCGTCGTCGCACCGCTGATCGAGAAGCTGCTGAAGGCGGGGAAGGGCGCCCAGCAGCCGCCGGAGCAGCGGCCGCAGCAGCGGATCCCGCCGCAGCAGCGCGTGCCCCAGCCGCGGCCACAGGCGCGCCTGCCGCAGCAGCACCGGGAGGAGCGCGCCGGTCGCAGCGACGAGGCGGCGGCGGACATGCTGCCCGACGATCTGTGGGAGATCCTGACGGGGGAGCGGCGCACGCCGCGCGCGCCGGCGCCTGCGCCGGAGGTGGAGCCGCAAGACATTGAAGAGCGCTACCCGGTGGAGGCGTATCCGGACGAGTCGCTGTCACTGGAGGAGGCCGCGCTCGAGCAGCCGTCCCCACGCGGCTGGCCATCGAGGCTGCCGGAGGATACTGCCGTCGTGCTCTCGCCCGAGGCGTACGAACGCCCGCTGCCGGAGCGCGACGTCCCGCGCGTCGTTTCGCTCGAGGAACTGGAGTTCGACACCGAGAAGCGCCACGACAGGTTTCACAAGCGTCTCGATACGCTCAAGCCCGCCGCCCGGGTCCGTCGTCCCGCGCCCAGTCTCTACCGCTTCACGAACGATGAGGACGTACGGCGTGCCATCGTCATGAGCGAGATCCTCGGCCCGCCGAAGGGTCTGGAGTAGCACGGCGTTTCATTCCGAACGCAGAGCCTCGAGCGGATCGACACGCGTGGCGCGCCTCACAGGCACGAGGCTGGCCACGGTCGCGACAACGCCCATCAGCAGCGCGACCGCGATGAATGTGATCGGATCAGCCGGTGCGACGCCGAACAGCAGCGCCGTCATGAGGCGTGTCGCGGCGAGTGACACCAGGAGGCCCGCCACGACGCCGATCGCGATGAGCACGGCGGCCTGCCGCAGCACCAGTCCCCCGACATCACTGCTCCGCGCGCCGAGCGCCATGCGCACACCGAATTCACGGGTGCGCTGGGCGACCGCGTAGGATGTCACACCGTAGAGGCCGATCGCGCCGAGCAGGAGTGCGACTGCGGCGGCGATGCTCAGCATGACGAGCGTGAAGGACGTACGCGCCCGGGACCGGTCGAAGAGCTGCTCGAGGGTGGTCACGTCCGCGAGCGGCAGGTTCGGGTTCACCGCCCACACGGCGCGCCGTACCGCGTCCGTCAGCGCTGGCGTCAGCTCGCGCTCGAGGCGCAGCGTGTAGGCCATCGTGCGCTGCACATCCACGCCGTCTTCCCACACATCGGCCACCAGCATCGGCCAGTAAGCGATGGGCGGCGGATCCTGGTCGACGCCGTCCTCGCGGACGTCGGCAGCGACGCCTACGATCTCACGCCACGGCCGGCCCTCGACGTTGCGGACGCGCTTGCCGATGGCGTCCTGCGGGCTGTCCCAGTATTCCCGGGCCAGGCTCTCCGATACGATGACGATCGGAACGCGGGTCTGCATGTCGTTCCAGGTGAAGTCGCGGCCGGCGAGGAGCGGCGTACCGAGCGTGGCGAACCAGCCGGGCGAGAGCCACTTGTAGCGCCGGATCGGCGCGAGCTGGCCGGGCGGAGCGGGGAACTCTTCGGGGTCGATCGGATCGCTCGAGCTGTACCCCTCCATCGGCTGTGCGGACGTGAGTGCGACGGCCGCCACGCCCGGGATGGCTTCCACTTCCTGCATGATGCGCCGGTGCGTCGCGAGCACGGCCGCCGGCTCGGACACCTCGGCCTGCGGGATGGACAGCCGGAATGAAAGGACATCCCCGGGCCGCTCGAACCCCGGGTCCACGTTGCGCAGGGCCTGGGCGCTGCGCACGAGCAGTCCGGACCCGGCCAGGAGGACGAGCGCGAGCGCGAGCTGCGCCACGACGAGAGTGTTCCGCGCGCGGTGCCGTTCGCGGCCGGTGCTGCCACCGCGGCCGCCATCGCGCAGCCCCGCCGTGATGGCCTCGCCGCTGTGTCTCAGCACCGGAACGAGGCCGAGCAGGGCACCGACCAGAACCGACAGGCCGAATGCAACGGCCAGCACGGTGCCGTCGATGGCGATGTCCTGCAGCCGCGGCAGCTGCTCAGGGCCTACTGCCTTCAACACGCGCACGGCCGCCGCGGCCATTCCGAGACCGAGCATGCCGCCGATCAGCGCCAGCGCAATGCTCTCCGCGAAAAACTCGCGCGCGATACGCGCGCGGCTTGCTCCAAGAGCGGTTCTGACGGCCACCTCGCGGTAGCGGCCCTCGGCACGGACCAGGAACAGATTCGCCACGTTCGCGCCGGCGACGAGGAGGACGATGCCGACCGTGCCGAGCAGCATCCAGAGCACTTTGCCGACGTCGCCGATCACCTCGGCGGACAGTGGCCGCACATCCGGGGCGAAGCGCGCCTCCGTGAGCATCTGCAGCGTCATGCCGCGCGGGAACCGCTCGGCGGCGATCGGAATGAGACGCGCCAGGTCCGCGTCTGCCTGCGCCGTCGTAACGCCGGGCTTCAGCCGGCCGAGTCCCTGGTAGCTGAAGTTGCCGAGAATCACCTCCGCCGGATCGAACTGGAGCGGTAGGTAGATAGACGCATCCTGGTCGAGGAGCCTGAACCCTCGAGGCAGCACGCCCACGATCTCACGGGGCTCGCCGTTGACCGTGATGGTGCGACCGATCGCGGCCGGGTCGGAACCCAGCCGCGTCTGCCAGTAGCCCCAGCTCAACACTGCGGTCAATGCGGCACCCGCAGCGTCGTCCTCGCGCGTGAAGATGCGGCCGCGCGCCGCCCGCACGCCGAGCAGCCGGAGCGTGCCGTCGGTCACGCGCATCACCTCGATCCGTTCCGGCTCGCCCAGCCCGGTGATCGCGGCGCGCCCCGCCGCCCACATGCCGATGTCCTCGAAGACCCGGCTCTCGGCCCGGTACGTGAGGTACAGGGCGGGCGACTGGTTCACGTCCTCCAGGTCCAGGCCCGGGGCCTCGTGCCACAGGCCGACCAGGCGGTCCGGCGCCTCATACGGCAACGGCTCGAGCAGGACGCCGTCGACCACGGCGAACATCGCCGTGGTCGAGCCGATGCCGAGTGCGAGGGTGATCACCGATACAGTGGTGAACGACGGTGCGCGCACGAACTGGCGCACCAGCTGCCTCAGGAATGTCGAACGAATCATGGTCGCGGCTCCGCGGGCTCGGGGTCAGCCCTGCCATACGGGAGACGGGCCGCTATGGTTTTACCTCGCACCGGCGCGCCGCCTGGGCACCACTATTGCGCACTGCGGGAGGTGATCATACCATTGATAGCGCCGGTCCCACTCCCCTCTTGGAACCGGCACGGGGAAATCCCGCGATTCCACTAATTCACCACAGTACACCGGATTTACGGCGCAGCCCTCACGCGGCAGCGCACCATATTTTCGGCAGCAACGGCGCGCGCCCTTCGGGGTCTCGCGCCGTTTTGCATCCTCCGTACGTATCAGCACGTCGTGCAACGAGTCTGGGGGTCCGATGAGTCTCAGCCTGATCACGATCCGCGGAAGTTCAGAGCTGGTGGGGGGACTGCAGACGAGCCCCATCACGGGTCTCGATGCGCACCTGGAGGGCGCGCGGCGCGCGCCGGGCGACTTGTTCGAGGTGGGTGCGTACGCGTCGGATGAGGCGATCACGGAGCTCCAGGCTCGCGGGCTCACGGTCGAGGTGCAGATGAACAGTGCGGCACTGGCCTCGCACCTCGACGAGCTGGAGTCCGAGGCAACGAATCCTGGCGGCGGAGTTGGCTGATGCCGTATCCGACCGTGAGCGGATACGAAACCGAGATGCAAGCGATCGCGAACGCGCATCCGACCGTCTGCTCCCGCTTCATCATCAATGCGCCGGCCGGCCGCACGCACGAGGGTCGCGACATCTTCGCGCTGCGTATCGGTCCGCCGCCGCCGTTCGATCCGCCATCCGCACTCGTGATCGCGGGCATGCACGCGCGCGAGTGGGCGCCGCCGGACGCTCTGCTCACGTTCGCCCGCCGGCTGCTCGATGCGTACGCCGCTTCCGGGCCGCTGCGGCTCCGTCCGTTCACTGACCGCACCGCTGCGCCGCCGATCGTCTACCCGGAGGTCGTGCTGCCGTGGCCGACCGTCCGGGCGATCGTCGACAACCTGAATACGATCATCGTCCCAATGTCGAATCCGGACGGTCGGATCCACAGCCACACCGTGAAGTTCTGGCGCAAGAATCGCCGTCCCGGTGCTGGCACCTGCCCGCCGCCACCCTCCAACTTTCCCGCCGAGCTGGCCGGGACGGAGGGTCCGATCGGTGTGGACCCTAACCGCAACTTCGACATCACGTGGGACTTCGAGGAGTACTACAGCCCCGTGGGTGCCGGCGCGGCCGGCGTGTCGAAGGACCGCTGCGACCTCCGCCAGACCTACATCGGCCCGTCGGCCGCGTCCGAGCCGGAGACGCGAGCGATCCAGAAGCTCATCGACGACAACAAGGTGCGGTGGTTCATGGACGTGCACGCGCACAGCCGCCTCGTGTTGCACCCGTGGTCGATGGAGACGAACGGGGGGGACTCGACGCAGACGTTCCAGAACACGGACTGGAACCGTTCGGGCGCGCGCGGCGGCCGTGACGGCCCGGGGCCCGCCTACATGGAGTTCGTGCCGGACGCCGCACCGACGAAGCTGCTCACGAACCTGGACACATACGCGAAGGCGATCCGCGATGCGGTGCTCCGCTGCGGCGGGCAGGCACCGGCCGCGGACCGCCGCGCGATCGCACGCTCGACGTATCGGGTCGGCCAGCCGCTCACGCTGCTGTACGGCGTGACGGGCGGCAGCATGGACTACGCGTTCAGCCGCCAGTTCCTGCCGGGCGGCTGGGGTCCCATCTACGCGTTCGCGCTCGAGTGCGGGTCGGACAAGGACGGTGAGGGCGGGTTCCATCCATCCACGCGGATCTACCCGAAGATCGAGCGGGAAGTGCATGCGGCCGTGTTTGCCCTGCTTGAGATCGCGGCGAACGCGGCGCGGCGCGCCACGCCCGCACCCGCGACACCCGCCACGCCCGCGCCATCGACCGGACCGCCGCGCACGAGCGGCGACGACACCAGCTGTCCGTTCACCGTCGTCTCGCTCGGCACGCTGCTCGAGCCGTACCTCGCCCGCATCCGCCACCTGCGCGATGAGGTGCTGCCCCATGCGGCATTCGGCCGGATTGTCGCACGCGCGGCGAGCCGCGTCTACCGCGCGTTCGGTCCACCCATCGTGCCGCTGCTGCGCGCGAGCCGCGCGGCACGCCTGATCGCACGCACACTCATCGTCGCACCCGTCATGCTTGCGATCCTGCTGTGCGGCCGCGCGACCGCACGGGTCCACACACCCGCGCGCCGTGCCGGCATCCTCGCGGGCCTGCTCGCGATCACTGCCGCATCATCGGTCGCGCTCGCGGCCGCGGTCGGGCGCATGTTCTGGCGCGCCGTGGGCGGGGGCTGACGCATGCCGGCCGAACCGGGCACGCTCGAGCGCATCGCCATTGGCCTGGCGAACGCGTTCCGTCCGCTGGAGAGCCGGCTCGCGCCCGGCGAGATCCTCACGTTCCTGCGCGAGCTCGGACTCGACCTGCCGCCGGCACTGCTCGCGAATGCCGCGTTCGTGAACGACCTGAACGCGGCCGGAGCCGCCGTCGGCGCGCTGCCCGCACGCATCACGGCGCTGCGCGATGCACTCGCTGCGGACGATGCGCTCGGGATCGTCGCGGAATCGGCGGCACTCACCGCCGCGGTCACGAGCGCGATCACCGCACTCGATACGCTCACGGACCGGCTGCGCTCGCTCGCGGGCAGCATCCCCGGTGTGACGGCGTCGGACGTGACCGCGTTCGCGAACACACTCGCGAAGCGGATCTTCGAGTACATCGCGATCGCGCACGTGCAGGGTCACCACCCGATCGGGTTCACGCTCGCGCGGCTCCTCGGCGTGATCGACCACACCGCGCTGAACGCGGGCTCGGTAGATCCAGTGAAGCCGCCCGTGCTGCTGCGCGAGCTGCGGCTCGATCGCATCGCGGACCTGCTGACGCGGCCCGCGGACGTGCTGTCCGCGGCCTGGGGTTGGGGCACGGCCGGGATGGACGGCGAGGACCTGCTGCACGCCGTGCGCGACCTGCTGCGAGAGATGGGCGTCCCCGCAGGCTTCATCCCCGCCGACGAGGGTGGTCCTGCCGTCGACATCTTCGGCTTCCGCATCGGCCTCGCCGCTGGCGCGGGCCTGCCGGGCCTCGCGGCCGACGCACGCCTCGACGTGCCCGCCGGCTTCGCGGTCCGCCGCCCGTTCGCCGTGCCCGGCTGGGCGATCGAGCTCGCGGCCGGCGGCGCGGTCTCGGCCGCGACACGCATCGAGATCCGCCCGCCCGCGGACCTGACGTTCGTCCCGCCCGGCGGCAGCGCGACCGGCAATGCGGTGGTGCGCGTGTTCGCACAGCCGACTCCTCCCCAGACCGCGTTCACGCTGCTGAGCGCGCTCGGCGCAACGCGCGTCGAGGCCCGCGTGGTGACGCTCGGTGCCGGCGCATCGTGGGAGAACAACCGCGGCGAGCTGATCGCAGAGGTCGGGATCTTCGGCGGCCGCGTGCTGATTGGCACCGAGGGCGCCGACGGGTTCCTCGCCTCGCTCCTCTCCGGCGTCCGCCTCGAGGTGGACTTCGACCTGGGCGCGTCATGGGGGCCAGCGCAGGGATTGCGGCTGCGCGGCAGCTCCGGCATCGAGCTGGCACTCGCGGTGAACCTCGGGCTCGGGCCCTTGCAGGTACCGACGATCTACATCGTAGTCGGCACCGCGGACGGCGCGATCACGCTCGAGCTGTCGTCAATGATCCGCGCGACGCTCGGACCGCTGCTCGTCGTGGTGGACCGCATGGGCGCGGAGGCGCTGCTCTCGTTCCCGGACGGCGGCGGCAACCTCGGGCCGGCGCAGTTCGACATGCGGTTCAAGGCGCCGCAGGGGCTCGGACTCAGTGTGGATGGCGGCGGGTTCAAGGGTGGCGGCTTCATGCGCTTCGACCCCCCGAAGGGCGAGTACTTCGGCATGCTGGAGCTGGAGTTCCAGGGCATCATCTCCGTGCGCGCAGTCGGGATCCTGAACACGCGCATGCCGGACGGTACCCCGGGCTTCTCGCTGCTCATCATCATCGTCGCGGAGTTCCCGCCGATCCAGCTCGGCTTCGGCTTCACGCTGCTCGGCGTGGGCGGACTGCTCGGCCTGAACCGGACCGTGCTGTACGAGCCGCTCCAGGCCGGCGTGCGCGATGGCTCGCTCAACAGCGTGCTGTTCCCGCGCGATGTGGTGGCGAACGCACCGCGCATCATCAACGACCTGAAGCGCATCTTCCCGCCGCTGCCCGACCGGTTCCTGATCGGACCGATGGGCAAGCTCGGCTGGGGCACGCCGACGCTGATCTCCCTCGAACTGGGCCTGCTGCTCGAGATCCCGCGCCCCGCATTCGCGATCCTCGGCGTGCTGCGCGTAAACGTGCCCGCCGAAGAAGTCGCACTGCTCCGGCTCCAGGTGAACTTCCTCGGGATTGTGGACTTCGAGAAGCGGCAGCTCTCGTTCGATGCATCGCTCTTCGACTCGCGCCTGCTGACGTTCACGCTCACCGGCGACATGGCGATCCGCATCTACTGGGGCGAGAACGCCAACTTCCTGATGAGCGCCGGCGGGTTCCACCCCGCCTACACGCCGCCGCCCATGGGACTCGGGCCGTTGCGGCGCATGGCGATCATCATCTTCCAGGGCAACCCGAGCGTCCGCGCAGAGGCCTACTTCGCAGTCACATCGAACACAGTGCAGTTCGGCGCGAAGGTCGAGGTACAGTACGGCATCAAGATCTTCAACGTCTATGGGATGCTGTCGCTGGACGTGCTGATCCAGTTCGACCCGTTCGGCTTCATTGCCGAGATCGCGGCGATGGTCGCGGTGCGGAGCGGGTCGTCCACGCTGTTCAGCATCAAACTCGAACTGACGCTCTCCGGGCCGACGCCGTGGAATGCGCGCGGCCGCGGCTCGTTCAAGATCGGGTTCATCATCAAGGTCACGATCTCCGTGCGCTTCGATGTCACCGTGGGCGAGCGGCGCGACACATCGCTGCCGCCGGTCGATGTGCTCCCGAAGCTTCGCGATGCGCTGGCGCTCGATGGCAACTGGCGCGCGGTGCTGCCGCCCGAGAGCCACTTGCAGGTGACGGTGCGCGAGATTCCGGCCGAGGAGAACGTGCTCGTCCTGCACCCGTTCGGCTCGCTCGAGATCGCGCAGAAGCTCGTGCCGCTGAACCTCGACATCGCGCGCTTCGGCACGCAGCGGCCGGAGAACGGGCGGCGCTTCCGCATCGAAGAGGTGCGCGTCGGGGACGATGCCGCGGCGACGGAGTACCGGAAGGAGCAGTTCGCGCCGGCGCAGTTCCTCGACATGAACGATGCGGCGAAGCTGTCGAGCCGCTCGTTCGACCGCTTCGACGCGGGCGTGCGCGTGGGCGGCGGCGAGCGCCCGCACGCGAGCCTGTTCCGCCGGCTTCAGGTGGCCTACGAGGTGATATACCTGCCGGTCCGCCACGCCTCGATCCTGCACCTGATCCGCACCACGCTGTTCGACGTGTTCTCGCTCAGCGCGTCGATCGCGAAGTCGCCGCTGTCCGCACGCGCACGCAGACCCTCCGGCCTCGGCACCGCGAAGGTCCACGTCGAGGAGGAGCAGTTCGCGGTCGCGACCACGCGCGACCTCGGGCTGCACGATGGCGGGCTCGTGTTCGCATCGGAGGCGGAAGCGCGCGGCGCACTGCGCACGCTCGTCGAGCGCGATGCCGCACTCGATGCGGAGCTCCAGGTCGTCCCGCTTTCCCAGGTGGTGCGCCGATGATCGCCGAGTACTCGTTCCTGCCGTGGCTGCGCCGCGGCATTGCCGCGCAGATCCAGCAGGCGGCCACCGCCGCGAGCCGCGCCCGGCTCACGGTCGGCGTCACGGTCGCGAGCGATCAGGCATCGCTCGCCGTGCCGCCCAAGGAGGTGCAGCTCGTCGGACCCGGCGACGTGCTCGGCATCAACCCGCAGCAGATCGTGCGCACGGAGCCGCGCAACTGGACGACCGACTTCGAGCCGAACTACCTCGCGTTCGTCGAGTTCTACGACGAGGACTTCGCGTGGCGCTACACGCCCGCCATCCCCGACGCGCAGCACCGGCTCATCCCCTGGATCTTCCTCGCCGTGCTGAAGGAGACGGAGTTCGAGCGCGACCTGCGGCCGGGGCGGCCGCTCCCATCGATCCGGCTCCGGCCGGAAGCCGATCCCGCGGACATCTTCCCGCCGGACTCGCAGCTGTGGGCGTGGGCGCACGTGCACCTGAACGCATCGCTCGGCACCGGCAGTGCGCCGAACCTCGAGACACTCGACGTGCTGCTGCGCACGGAGCCGGACCGCGGCTACTGCCGGCTGCTGTCACCGCGCCGGCTCGAGCCGGACACGCCGTACTACGCGTTCGTCATCCCCACGTTCGAGGTGGGGCGCAAGGCGGGGCTCGGGCAGACGGTCGCCGCGAACGAGCCGGGCCTCGCGATCGCGTGGAGCGCCGCGACCGAGCTGCCGGTCTATCAGGAGTGGTTCTTCCGTACCGGCGCCGTCGGCGACTTCGAGGAGCTGGTGCGCGCGCTCGTGCCGCGCGATGTCGATCCGCGTGTCGGCATCCGCGACATGGACGTGCAGAATCCCGGATTCGGCATGCCCGCGATCACGAGCGCGCCGAACGATGTCGTGGGACTCGAGGGCGCGCTGCGGGCACCCACCACGAAGCCCGTGCCCCTCGCCGCGGACAGCAACTTCCCCGCGGAGATCGAGCAGCATGTGAACCTCGCGGCGGACGCGGTCGACACGGGCGTGCCGGGCGGTGCGGACCCCGTCGTCAGCGTGCCGCTGTACGGCCGCTGGCACGCGCTCGTCGAGCGCATCAGCGCCACGTCGACGGATCCCGGGTGGGTGAACGAGCTGAACCGCGACCCGCGCCACCGCGCCGGTGCGGGGATGGGCACGCTCGTCGTGCAGAAGCATCAGGAGGAGTACATGCGCCTCGCGTGGGAGCAGATCGGCGAGGTGCTGGCGGCGAACCGGAAGATCCGCGATGCGCAGACGGGGATGCTCACGAGCCAGGCGATCTTCACGAAGTACCTGGTCGCGCTGCCGGACGTGCGCGTACTGCCCGTCGTGGCACCCGCGATGTCGCGCATCATGGGCAGCCCCGTGACGCTGCACTACATGGTGCGCGAGAGCCGCGTGCCGAGCGCGGCGCTGAGCGGTGCGCTGCGCAGACAGCTCCGGCCGCGCGGGCCGATCGCGCGGCGCAGCCTCGGTGCCGGCGAGCGTGCCGCTCCGCTCGCGCGCGTAGTCACCGATCTGAACGAAGAGCGGATCAGCGCGGCACCGCCACGCCCGGCGGTCAACGTGCCGACGCTCGAGGACGCGGCGGTGGGTGCGCGCCGGCCGCTGCCCGCGCGGCTGCGCGAGCTGGCCCGCTACGCGTCGCTCGTCGCACTCGTGCTGCTCGTGCTGGTGCTGATCCTTGCCGTTGCGGCGGGCGGTGTGCTCGGCGCAGTGATCGCCGTGGCCGGCATCGCCGCGATCGCGTGGCTCCACCGCCGGCTCCGTGAGCTGGATGCCGACCGCAGCGCGGTCGAGGCACTCACGACGGCCGGCATGACGAGCGCGGCGGCGGCCGATGCGCCGCCGAACGCCGGCTTCGCACTGCTCGAGCCGGGCGCGCCGCCGGCCGAAGCCGCCGTGAGCGCGACGGGGCCGGACAGTGCGGCTGCGGCGGCGTTCCGCCGGGCTGCGGCGGAGTTCAACGCGCTGCTCGCATTGCGGCCGGCGCAGGAGCCGGTGCGCGCACCGCTCGACCTGGCGCACGTGCGCCGCGCGGCCCTCGCGGCGCTCGACCCGCCGCGCGCATTCGCGAGCCGACTCGCGCCGCAGATACGGATCGGCGTGGAGAGCGCGCTCGCGTATGTCGCCGGCCGCTACGCCGATGCGGCCGCGCGTGCGACCGACCGCATCGCGAAGATCCTCGCGTACCCGGACATCCGGAAGCCGATGTACCAGCCGCTGCGCGACATCTCGCCGGACCTGTTCGTGCCGAACCTGAACCTGATCCCGCAGAATACGATCTCGCTGATGCTCACGAATCAGCGGTTCATCGAGTCCTACATGGTCGGGCTCAACCACGAGTTCGGCCGCGAGCTGCACTGGCGCGAGTACCCCACGGACCAGCGCGGCTCGCCGTTCCGCCAGTTCTGGGATCCATCGAACTATGCGAACCGTGACAACCTGCCGCCGGCCGAGTTCGCGGAGAGCGTGCGCGACATCCCGCGCATCCACGAGTGGGCCGGGGGCGACGTGCTCGGCGCGCACAACCAGCGCGCGGCGCGCGGCGAGCCGGCGCAGCTCGTGCTCGTCATCCGCGGCGACCTGCTGAAGCGCTATCCGAACACGATCATCTACGCGCAGGCCGCGAAGTGGGGCACGCGCCCGACGGACGTGAACCGGCTCGTGCTGTGGGACGAGACGGGCGAGGTGAGCGAGGACGATCCGGCGGACCCGAACATCCGGTTCCCGCTCTACTCCGCCCAGGTGCTCCCCGACATCCACTTCATCGGCTTCGACCTCACGCTCGAGAAGGTGCGCGGGCACAAGGACCTGGCCGAGACCGCGCAGGCGCGCGCCACGATTCCGGCGAACCAGCTCGGCTGGTTCTTCGTGATCCAGGAGGTGGTCGGCGAGCCGCGCTTCGGGCTGGACGAGAATCCGCCGGCCGCACCCGCGCCCGGCTCGCTGCGCTGGGACTCGCTCTCGTGGGACCATCTGGGCGAGGCGGCGGTGATCGATTTCTCGATACCATTCGCCCTGCCGCTGACGGGTCCGGACGGCGGCGTGCAGTGGGGCGCGAACGCGGCCGATACCGCGTTCATCCTGTACCAGAAGCCGGTCATGGTCGCGGTGCACGGACGCGACATGCTGAAGGAACTGAAGGAGTGAGCGTACGCCATGCCTGACCTGAGCGGGATCCAGTCGCAGATCGGTGAGGCGCGCGCGCGCCGCGACCGGGAGCGCGCCGCACTGCGCACAGACACGCTGGCGCTGCACGCACTGGACGATGCGCTCGCGCACGCGCGGCGTGCGGCCGGGCCGGATGATGAGGAGGGGGGCGCGCGCATCGCGAAGCTGGAGCGCGAGCGGAGCGCGCTGGAAGAGCGCATCGAGGGCGTGCGTGCGGACTTGGTGGGCAGCATTGCGGACGAGCGGCGGCTGGCGGGCGAGCTGCTCCCGCCGCCACAGGTGCTCATCGAGCAGATGCCGGATCTCGTGCCGATCCTGCTGCTGCCCGTGCACATCGAGACGCGGTTCATGGACACGGATGGGGGCCCGGAGCTGTGGCTGCGCATCTACCCGGACGACATTGCGGTCGCGGCGCACGAGCGCGTGCTGAGTGCAGGCGAGGCGGAGGACGGGCGGACGTACTGGCGGGCGCGCGCGGCCGCGAATGCGCTCGCTGACGAGCAGGCGCGCACGAACGAGGCGCGCGGCGCGTGGAACGTGCTCGCGGGCCGCCACGGCGCGCACCGCGCCGCGTGGATCGCGCACGAGACCCGGCCGACGAACTGGACGGACGGTGTGGACGATCCCGCCGCGCTCGCGTTCCCGGAGCTGGAGACGAAGCCGCTCGACGCGACGGAAGTACCGCGCTCCGAGGTGCTGCCCGACCGGTTCGTCGCCGTGCTGTTCACGGCGTCCGGCAGCCGCGAGTTCGTGGGCGGACTCATACCCGACGATCTGCCGCTCGGACCCGACCCGCTCGGCGCGGAGGGCCTGCTCGAGCGCGATCCGGACACGGGTCGCATCGCCATCGATGATGCGATGCGCTGGATGATCGACTTCCCGGCCGCAGTCGCGCGCGGCATGGGCATGCGCATCCCGCTCGAGCCGCAGGAGCGGGATGGTCTCACGCGAATCGTCGTGCTCGGACTGCGCGCGTCGTCGTCACCGGCGGATACCGCCGCGCGGCTCCAGCGGCTGATCGAGGCGCACCGCTACGGCACGGGCATGGCCATCGTGCCGCAGGGCACGCCGACGAACAACACGGACGACGCGAAGTCCGGGTTCACATCGTCGAACGAGGACGACATCGATGCGCTGTGGCCGGAGCAGGCCGGCGCGGCGCTGCCCGTCTCGGACGACCCCCTCGAGCAGACGGACGGTCAGCGCCTCGCCGAGTCGCTCGGGCTGCCGGTCGACGTCATAGCGCCGCTGCCGTTCGCGGCTCGCACGGACATCGCCGAAGCGATTGCCATGAACCGGGCGCTGTGGGGCGCGACGCTCGGCGGCTTCGTCACCGACGTGCTGAAGCCGCTCGTGCGCACGGCTGACAGCGCGCGGCTCCAGCGCTACTTCACCGCGTTCGTGCTGGGCCGCGGCTTGCTGCCCACCATCCGCGTCGGCGACCAGCCGTACGGCGTGCTCATCACCAGCTCGTTCCCGCGCTGGAAGTTCCATCCGGGCGAGACGCGGGACGAGGGCGGGTTCTGGGCGGAGCTTGAGAAGTGGCTGCGCCGGCTCGAGGGCGAGTGGCGCACGCTTCTGCCGCTCGTGCCGTTCACCGGCCGGCCGGGCGCAGAGCCGTTCGCGAACCTGATGGGCATCCTCGGACTCCAGGCGAGCTCCGTCGAGTTCTACACGCGACGGGGTATCGACGATGAGTACCTGTGGAACTACGTGAACTTCCTGCGCATGCCCGCGGGCTTCGCGGCGCGGCTGTACGCGCGGCTCCGCGCGGCTCGCGATGCACGGCTTGCCGCACTCGGCATCGGCACGTCCAGGCTGCACACCATCGCGTTCCTCGAGGATGACGACCGCCTCACGGGACCCGTGATCGACGGCGATCCGCGCATCCCCCTCTCCGAGGAAGCGCAGCTCCGGACGATCGACGGCACGCGCAACTACATCGACTGGCTGCTCACCGCGCCGCGCGGAGACATCCGGAGCGAGCGGTTTCGCGATGCGGACGGTGCCGCCGTCCCGGCGCCCACGGCACTGCTTTACCAGCAGCTGCGCCACGCATACCTCACTGAGCTCGGCCGCAGCAGCGTGCTGTTCTTGAAGGTGCGCGCCGCCGCGATATTCGCGGAGCTGCCGGACGAGAGGCCGCTCGCGAACATCGATGGGCCGCGCTCGCTCACGACTGCCGACATGCTGGAGGTGGACGCCGCACGGATCGGCGTCACGCGCGCATCCACACCGGTCGCGGATTACCTGCTCACGCACGCGCGCTCGCGCGATGACGTGCTCGCAATCCCGCCGGAGGCGGCTGCGCTCGCGGACGTGAACGAGGCGCTGCACGTGCTCGCGAAGCTACCGACCGCGCGCCTCGAGCGGTGCTTCGCGGAGCACCTGGACGTGTGCAGCTACCGGCTGGATGCGTGGATCCAGGGTCTGTTCGCACGGCGGCTCGCACTGCTGCGCGCAGCTGCGGCGCCGGCACTGAACCTGACCCGTGTGGCCGGCGCGGTCGCGCGGCCAGAAGCGGCGGAGGGCATTCACATCGGTGCGTATGGCTGGGTCGAAGACGTGAAGCCGTCGACGGCCGAGCGGCGGACGGTGGCGCTCGACAGCGTGCCGGAGCCACTCCGCGCAGAGCTGGACGGCGACATCGTCGAGTACGAGAACAGCGGCGGCTACGTGCATGCGCCGTCGCTCACGCACGCCGTCACGGCGGCCGTTCTGCGCAACGCCTTCCTGACGCACGCCGACCGCGCAAACCCGAATGCGATGAGCGTGAACCTCGCCTCGTCGCGAGTGCGCGTGGCGCTGAGCTACCTGGAGGGCCTGCGCAATGGACAGGAGCTGGGTGCGCTGCTCGGATACCAGCTCGAGCGGGGCATGCACGAGAATCCGGCGGAGCTGGATGAGTTCGTTTATGTGCTGCGTGACCGGTTCCCGTTCGTGAGCCGCAAGCTCACACCGGTGCCGGACGGCACATCGGCGGAGTTGGCCGAGGCGCGTGACGTCATCAACGGCTACGACCTTCTGGAGTTCGTGCGCGGCAAGGACTACCCGTACGGCATCGCCGGGCTGCCGGCGGATCCGCGCGGCAGTGCGATCCGTGCGGAGATCGACAGTCTCGCGGACGCGCTGGATGCGCTCGGCGACCTCGTACTGGCCGAGAGCGTGCACCAGGTGGTGCAGGGAAACTACGAGCGCGCGCGCGGCATCCTCCAGATCGCGGAGGAGGGGAGCGGACCGGCGGAGATGGACGTCGCTACGACGCCGCGCTCGGGTCGCTCGCTCACGCACCGCGTCGCACTGCATCTGGATCCGCAGCAGTCGACCGGCTGGAACGCAGGCCTCTCGCCGCGTGCGGCGGCGAACGCTGCGCTCAACCACTGGCTGATGCAGGAGCTGCCGGCCGCGGCCGACATCCAGTGGCAGGTGACGCTCGGCGGTGTGTCGGAATTCGTGGCGTTCGATGCGTTCGGGCTCGAGCCGCTCGACGTGGTGCTGCTGTCCGGCGACCGCTTCGGGGATCGGTCGAGCGAGCTGGAGCGGCTGATCATCTACGCGTATCGCAGCAGCAATGATGTCGCGGACGATGTGCAGACGTTCGTGGCACCGGACATCGATACGGCGGTGCCCGCGAGCCGGCGGCTCGTGTTCGACTTCACGGCGGCGCAGCCGGGCAGGCGGTCGCTCGCGTCGATCCTGCCGCTGCTCACGGCGCTGCGCCGCCTGCTCGGCGCGGCCCGCCCGCTCCACGCCGCGGACCACGCGCTGCCGTCCGAGGGCGGAGACCTGGACGCGGCGGATCCGCACGGCTGGGACGATGGCGCGCTGCCGTTGCGCGATCTCGCGGAGCTGAAGGCGCGCATCGAGACCGCGCACACGGACCTTGATGCTGCGCACCAGGCGCTCGATGGCATCATGGCCGGGGGCGTGCGCGCGGCGTATCAGGCGCTGAAGGAGGATCCGGACCGGGTAATCGTGCCGCAGTGGAGCACCTCGCTCCCGGCCGTGCGCCACGCGCTCGAGAGTATCGTCGCGTTCGGCTTTGCCGAGGCGCTGCCCACCGGCGGGCGCGCGGTCACGGAGGCGAACATCGACGCGCTCGTAGCGCAGGCGGAATCTGTCATCGCGCTCGTGGGCGACCGTCTCGGGCTCGCGCGCAAGCGGCTCGACATCGTGTTCGCGGACCCGCTGCCGACCGATCCGGGAGAGGCCGCGCGCACGCGCGCGTTCCGAACGGATCAGCGGCTCGAAGCGTTCACGGAAGCCGCACGTGCACTGCTCGGCCGCACGTTCACGCCCGTACCGCTGTTCCGTCTCCAGGCAGATCAGCGTAACGAGCTCGCGACGGCATTTGCCGCGCCTATCACGACCGACGGGAACGACGTGGAGAACTGGATGCAGTCGCTCGCGCGCGTGCGCGAGCCGATGGGCCATCTGATGTGGCTGCTCACGTACCACGACTGGCTGCACCCGGCGCCGCGCACGATCCAGCCGATCCAGCTGCCCGCACGCGCGGGCGACCGCTGGATCGGCAGCGAATATGGCGATGCGCTCGGGCCGGGCGATGTCATGTCCATCACGCTACTGGGCATACCCGGCGATCTGGACGCTCCGTTGTGTGGCCTGCTGCTCGACGAGTGGACCGAAGTCGTGCCGGGCACGCGCGAGACTACCGGCATCGCGCTGCACGCGAACCGGCCGAACGCGGTCGCGCCGCAGGCACTGCTGCTCGCGGTCGCACCGGAGCTGCGCGGCACGTGGCGCTGGGACGACCTGGTGAGCGTCGTGACGGATACGCTGGACCGCGCGCAGCTGCGCGCCGTCGAGCCCGACATGATCGCGACGACCGAATTCGCACAGCTGCTGCCGACGACAATGAGCGAGTTCGGTACGGGCGGCACGCTCGTGTCGACCGTGCTCGCGCGCAACGATCTGACCGTGCTGACACGCTCCCCCTGAGGAGGCAGGATGCCGTTCGACATCGTCCAGGCCATCGACGTCATGTCCCGGCCGCCGCTGTTCCAGCCGACCGTCAAGGGTTGGAACCGCCTGGAGGCGCGGCCGCGCACCACGCAGTTCGGCCGCGCACTCCGCGCCGAGGTCCGCGACGCGCTCTGGTTCCTTACGCGACAGTGGCAGTTCGGCGAGTTTCAGGGCGAGGATGCGGGCTCGCCGGTGGAGGTCCGCAGCGCGATCCGCTGCACGCCGCTCCGTCACTACGCACCGCGCGGCGGCGCGGCACTGCCCTACGATGCCTCCATCCCGCTCGAGGGCACCGTGGAGCGGGAGACGCTGACGCCGGACCTGCTCACGCACGTGCACGTGACGCGCGCACTGTTCACCCGCCTCCGCGCCGAGCCGGACTTCGCGACGATCCGCACGCGCTATCTCGATGCCTATCCACTCGCGGACGCCTCGTTCCGGAACCTGCCGGAGGACCCGGCGGCCGCGCAGATCCTGCTGCTCGGCAGCGCGAACCTCCTCGACGGCGCGCTCCTGCTGGAGGAGGTCGCGGACGGGACTCACGCCGGGAAGGTCGATGGCTTCGCCGGTCTGTCCGCAGCCGTGCGCGGACGGATCAAGACCGCCGCGGCGCAGGTAGCGCAGGACTTCGCGCGACTCTACCTGCAACCGGCTCCGGGCGTGGCGTCCGCATGGAAGCCGAGCTATCTCGAGTACCAATTCGCGTGCGCGGCGGAAGCGCAGGCGCAGCCGCAGACGGTCCTCGCCGCGGAGCAGTACGCGAGCGGCCGGCTGGACTGGTACTCGTTCGATGTGGACGCACGCCGCGATGCCGTGCTGCGCGGCGATGGAGGCGACGTCGGGGAGCTTCCGCTGGCGGAGGCCGCGCCGCTCTCCTCTCTTCCCGCACCGATCGAGTTCGGCGGGATGCCGAGCCACCGCTACTGGGAGATGGAGAACCGGCGGATCGAGTTCGCGGACATCGACGCCCAGACGCGCGACATCGCGCGTATGCTGCTCACGGAGTTCGCGCTCGTCTACGGCAACGACTGGTGCGTGATCCCGCACGAAGTCGAGGTCGGCTCGATCTGCGACGTGCTCGGCATCATCATTACCGACACGTTCGGCGAGCGCATCCTGCTGCGCGCCGCCGGCCAGGGCATCGATGACGATTGGCAGCGCTGGACGATGTTCACGCTGAGCACCAACCGCCCGGACGGAAGCGCGGACACGCGACTGTTCGTGCCGCCCGTGCTGCCGACGGGAATGGAGTCCGCACCGCTGGAGAAAGTGCTCCTGCTGCGCGACGAGATGGCGAACATGGCATGGGCCGTCGAGCGCACCGTGCAGACGCGCGTGGGGACAGGCGCCGACGGCTACGAAGTGGCGCGCGCGCACGCACCGGAGCCGACGCCGCCCGTCCTGCATCCGACGGTTGCACCCGTACGCTACGTGCTCGGCACGCACGTGCCGGAGAACTGGCGGCCGCTCATCCCCGTGCACGTCCCGGGCAGCAATCGCACGATCCGACTCCAGCGCGCGCGCATGCCTGGTCCCGCGCGCGAGCTGCGCGGGCGCATCCTCGATGAGCCGACCCCCTACTACCTCAACGAGGAAGAGGTGCCGCGCTCCGGCCGAAGCGTCACACGCGCCGTCCAGCGCGTCCGCTGGACCGGCGGCCGCACGTTCGTCTGGATCGGCCGACGCGTGCTCACCGGCCGGGGCGAGGCGTCGAGCGGGCTCGCCTTCGACCAGGTGCAGCCCGTGCCTGACGGGGAGCGGTCATCGACAGATGATGAATGAAACGTGCCGCTTGAGGGTATTCCGCTAGCAGCCCCGTTACACCGGGGCGCCGGCCGGGCCGATCGGCGCGATCGCCTCAACCGTGCACGTGAGGTTGCGCGCGTGGATCTGTCACCCGGCCGACACATGCTTGAAGTAAAGGCCGCTTCACAGATTTCGTCCAGTCCCGCACCGGTTGGAAGCCAAACCTCGCACTGTTAAATTGTACGCCGTCAGATTGGGCACGTCGCGCAGGCACAGTTGTACCAGTTATTGTACCACCCTTCAGCCCGGGGGCGGCCAGCAGGGCAGAAAAGCGGCGTACCGCATTGGGACACAACGGGATGGCCCGGGTGGTGAAATGGTAAACACGGCGGACTCAAAATCCGCTGCCGGCAACGGCTTGTGGGTTCGAGTCCCACCCCGGGCACTGCGACATGACGAAGCGCCGCGCGACCGATCGTGCGGCGCTTCGTCATCCGCCCTCTCGCGGCGCTTCGCCACCCGTCGCTCAAACCCGCCTTTCCAGCCCTTGCCGCCCCACAGCCGTCGTCGCTCAGGAGTTCCCCCGCCGGGATACGTCCATCGGACTACACCGTCACCCGCCGCATTGTGGTATGAGTTAAGCGTCGCTGAGCGAAACGCACGAACAGCTGATCGGCTCCGCGATTACGACGCGCGCGGCATGGGGCGCTCCCCGCGCGTTGAGTGACGCGACCACGTGGTCGCGACGCGCCCCGTGAGCAGATGTGCGAGGGCGTGCGGGTCGGATTACCGATGATCGGTGGATCTGCCGCCCCCCGTCCCGGAGGGCAATATGCGCTACAACGCTGCGTTCGTCTCCGCCCTGATGGTCACGACACTGTCATGTGCTCCCAACCGTCCCGACCTTGCACCGGCACCGACGGCGCAGCCGGCGCCGCCCGGACCCGGCAGCGGGGCCGTGGCCACCGAGGCGGGCGTGACGGTTGAGGCGCGCGCGGGTGCATGGCGCGGTCAGCCGCGCAATCTGGAGGCGGAATCAATACCTCTGCTCGTCGAGATCACGAACGACAGCGAACACCCGCTGCGCCTGCGCTACAGCGACCTCATGCTCGTGGCATCGAATGGTGAGACCTACCATGCCATTCCGCCGTTCCGTGTGGAAGGGACCGTGGCGCAGTCCGTGGACGTGCCGGCGTACAGCGCGACCGGCTTCCGCGTGGCGCCCTACCTGTCGCGGTACTATCCGCGCTACAGCCGGGTGACGCGGGCGTTCGTGTTCGATCCGCTGTATTACGACACGTACGTACCGGCACTGGTGCAGATCGAGCTGCCGACAGCGGACATGATCAGCATGGCCCTGCCGGAGGGTGTGCTGGATCCCGCTGGACGCATCACGGGGTTTCTGTACTTCGAGGACGTGGAAGATCTGGATATCACATCGGTGGATTTCACGGTCAACCTGGTCAATGCGGATTCCGGCACGCAGTTCGGCACCGTGCGGCTGCCGTTCATTGTGCAGGAGTGAGAACGTACCCGACGCCGCACATGCTTCTGTGCGGCGTCGGTTCACGTCAGCGTCGTCCGGCCCGGCCGGCGCCGGCCGGGTGACTCACGTGAGGACGTCGTCCGCGCGGCGCGGCGTGGGCGGGGGAATCGCCGCGACGCGCTGGTCGCGGGCCGGTCCCATGAGGATGGCGATCCAGGCCAGGTCGTGCGTGTTCTCGAAGAGGATCTTGAGGACCATCGTGAGCGGCAGGGACAGCAGCATGCCGATCGGGCCCCAGACCCATCCCCAGAACAGCAGTGACAGCAGAACGATGAGCGGCGACAGGTCGAGCCGCTTTCCCATCACGGCCGGCTCGATGAGGTTGCCGATGCCCAGGTTGATGACCAGGTACCCCGTGGCGGTGAGCATCGCAGCGCTCGGCCCGAGCTGAACGAGCGCGAGCAGAATGGCGGGGATGGCGGCGATGAGCGACCCGATCGTCGGGATGTAGTTGAGCAGGAAAGCTGTCAGGCCCCAGAACAGGGCGAAATCTACGCCGAGGCTCAGCGTCAGCAGTCCAACGAGAATTCCCGTAGACATGCTGGTCGCGGTCTTGATGGCCAGGTATCGCTGGATCTCGGACATGACACGACCGTAGCGCCCGAGATCCGCATCGTCGCGACCCATGGCCGCGCGCAGCTTCCGCGGTACGCCGCCGGCCTCGGCGAGCAGGAAAAGCATGATGAGCGCGACCAGCACAATGAGCGACATGAAACCTGCAAAGCCGCGGACGAAGCCTGTAGCGAGCTCCACCAGCTGGGGCGGACTGACCATGATCTCGGCGGCGGCCCCCGGATCGATGATGCGGTGGTCACCGAGCCAGACGAATACGCCCTCATACATCTGCGTGATTCGCACCACATAGTCCGGTAGCGCATCGCGGATCTGCATGATGGAGTTGAGGGCTATGGCCCCGACGCCGATCAGGACGCTCACGATGAGCAGCAGCACGAGCGGCACCGCGACCAGGTCGGGTACGCGCTGGCGTCTGAGCTCGCGCAGGATCGGCAGGCTCGTCACCACGAGGAACACCGCCAGCGCCAGCGGCGCCAGTACCGGCTGCGCCGCCCGCAGTCCCGCGATGATGATCATTGCGGCGGCAACGCCGAGCAGCGTCCGCAGCACGTCGCTGCTGCCGGGCGGGGTGTGCTTCTCTTCAGTCATGACGCAAAAGTAACGGAACGGGACGCGGAACGCTCACGCCGGGACGTTGCCCGCCGTCTCGGCCTCCAGAGCATCGATCACGCTGTTCAGCGTTTCACTCGGGCGCATCGCCGCACCGGCGCGCGCAGGGTCCGGCATGTAGTATCCGCCGATGTCCTGCGGCTGACCCTGCGCACCGTTGAGCTCGGCCACGATCCGCTCCTCGTTCACCGTCAGCTCCCCGGCGACGGGACGGAAGCGTTCTGCCAGCGCCGGGTCGCGGTCCTGCTCCGCGAGCGCCTGCGCCCAGTACAGC
Source organism: Longimicrobiales bacterium (assembly GCA_035461765.1). Classification (GTDB taxonomy): domain Bacteria; phylum Gemmatimonadota; class Gemmatimonadetes; order Longimicrobiales; family RSA9; genus SH-MAG3. The sequence goes on along the minus strand of DATHUY010000006.1, from coordinate 35,523 downwards.
GTCAGGTAGAACGTGCTCCCGCGATTGTCGATCTCGTTCACCTTCCGTGATGGCTCGCGTCCGTTCCGAAGGTAGGCGGCCGTGGCGCGGTCGAGGGCGTCACCGAGCACGAGCGCACCTGCATTGTCGAATTGCTCGCCCAGGTGCTGCAGCGATGCGGCCAGCGCCATGTATTCGCCCAGTGAGTCCCAGCGCAGGTGGCCCTCCTTCTGGAACTGCTGCACATGCTTCGGTGCAGAACCGCCCGCTCCCGTCTCGAACAGGCCGCCGCCGTTCAGCAGCGGTACGATCGAAAGCATGCGCGCGCTGGTGCCGATCTCCAGGATCGGGAACAGGTCCGTGAGGTAATCGCGGAGCACGTTGCCGGTTACCGAGATGGTATCCGCGCCGCGACGTATGCGGTCGAGCGAGAACCGCATCGCCTCGGCGGGCGCCATCACGTCGATCTGCAACCCCGTCGCGTCGTGATCGGCCAGATAGCGCTCGACCTTGGCGATCACCTGTGCGTCATGGGCGCGTGTACGATCCAGCCAGAAGATGGCCGGTACACCCGTGGCCCGCGCACGCGTCACCGCCAGCTTCACCCAGTCACGTACGGCGACATCCTTCGTCTGGCACGCGCGCCAGATGTCGCCGGACTCGACGGCGTGCTCGGCAAGCGTGCGACCGCTGTCATCGACGACGCGTACACTGCCGTCGGCCTGCACCTCGAAAGTCTTGTCGTGCGAGCCGTACTCCTCCGCCTTCTGCGCCATCAGCCCGACATTGGGCACACTGCCCATGGTGGACGGATCGAACTGGCCGTGCGCCTGACAGTCATCGATCACGGCCTGGTAGATGCCGGCATAGCTGGAGTCGGGAACGACGGCCTTGCAGTCCTGGAGCTCGCCGGCCGCGTTCCACATGCGCCCGCCGTCGCGGATCATCGGGGGCATGGATGCGTCGATGATGATGTCGCTCGGAACGTGCAGATTGGTAATGCCGCGGGCGGAGTCGACCATCGCCATGGCGGGTCCGTTCTCGTACGCAGCACGGATGTCCGACTCAATCTCCGAGCGGCGCTCCTCCGGCAGCTCACCGAGCTTCGCCAGGAGATCGGCGAAGCCGTTGTTCGGGTTGACACCCAGCTCGTCGAGCAGCGCCGCGTGCCTGGTGAAGACGTCCTCGAAGAACACGCGCACACAATGGCCGAACATGATGGGGTCCGAGACCTTCATCATCGTCGCCTTCAGGTGAAGCGAGAACAGCACACCACCCTCCTTCGCATCACGCACCTGCTCGCGCAGGAACTCCACCAGCCTGCGGCGGCTCATGACGCTCGTATCGAAGACCTCGCCCGCTTCGAGCTTCAGCCCCTCCTTCAGCACCGTCACCGTCCCGTCGTCCGCGACATGCTCGATGCTCACCGTCGTCGGCGCTTCGAGCGTGATCGACTTCTCGTTGCTGCGGAAGTCGGCCTCTCCCATCGTCGCGACGTGCGTCTTCGAACCGGCGGGCCACGGCATCATCCGCGGCGGGTTCGAACGCGCGAACTCCTTGACCGCGTTCGGTGCACGCCGGTCCGAGTTCCCCTGGCGCAGCACGGGATTGACGGCGCTGCCCTTGACGCGATCGTAGCGTGCGCGGACGTCGCGCTCCTCGTCGGTCGCCGGCTCATCGGGATAGGCGGGAAGTGCGAATCCCTTCGCCGCCAGCTCGGCGACGCACGCCTTCAGCTGGGGCAGGGAAGCGCTGACATTCGGCAGCTTGATGACATTCGCCTCGGGTGTATCGACGATGCGGCCGAGCTCGGCCAGGTCGTCGGCCACCCGCTGGCTTTCATCCAGGTAGTCGGGGAACGCCGCAAGGATGCGGCCCGCAAGGGAAATGTCGCGTGTCTCCACGGGTACCGCAGTCGCGCCGGCGAACGCGCGCAGGACCGGCAGGAGTGCGTGAGTGGCCAGGGCGGGGGCCTCATCGGTCCACGTATATATGATCGGCGGGGATACGCTCATCGGATCGCTGCTCGGTGCGGGTGAAATCGTGATGCCCGGACGCATGATTATACGAAGTCGGACCCGCCCGGCGCGACTGGCGTGCGGCCGGTGCGTCATCGCTCTACGTTACGGATCGGCTGAAACTACCGCAGGGGGTCACCATGGGCTTCACCCGCCGACGTGCCGGGCTGGGACTGGCACTGATGCTGACGGCTGTGCCGGCGCCGACGCCGCTCAGCGCCCAGGACATCGTCATGGAAGCGACGATTGCGGAGCTGCACGAGCTCATGCTCGGAGGGAGGCTCACCGCGCGGCAGCTGGTGCAGCTGTACCTCGACCGGATCGATGCCTACGACAAGCGCGGCGCATCGCTCAATGCGATCACCGTGATCAATCCGGATGCGCTGGAGCGTGCGGGGGAGCTGGACGCTGAGCTGGCCCGCACCGGACGTCTCACGGGTCCGTTGCACGGCATTCCGGTGATCGTGAAGGACAACTACGATACGGCGGACCTGGTCACCGCCGCCGGCTCGCGCTCGCTGGCCGATGTGCTGCCGGCGGATGACGCGTTCATGGTTCGCAGGCTGCGGGAGGCAGGCGCCATCGTCATCGCCAAGTCGAACATGGCGGAGTTCGCCTTCAGCCCGTACGAGACCGTAGGCTCGCTCCTGCCAGGGTACACGTTCAACCCGTACGCGCTCAACCGTGTGCCCGCCGGATCGAGCGGCGGCACGGCAGCGGCCGTCAGCGCGAGCTTCGGTGCGGTGGGGCTCGGCACCGACACGGGCAACTCGATTCGCGGCCCGTCATCGCACACGGCGCTGGTCGGGATCCGGCCGACGATCGGACTGACCAGCCGCGATGGCATCGTGCCGCTGTACCTCGAGCGCGATGTCGGCGGTCCGATGGCGCGCACCGTTGCCGATGCGGCACGTGTGCTGGACGTGGTCGCCGGTTACGACCCGGCCGACACCGCCACAGCGCGCGCCCGTGAGCACATTCCGGAGACGTACACGGCCCACCTGCGGGAGGACGCTCTGCGCGGCGCCCGGATAGGCGTGTTCCGCGGCTATACGGAGACGCCGACCGTCGACACCGCGGTCGTCGCACTGTTCAACGCAGCCGTTCGCGATCTCCAGCGTGCGGGCGCGACGATCATCGACCCCGTCGAGCTGCCGTTCACAGACTCGATACCCGGCACGCTGTGCTCGAGCTTCCGCGCGGACCTCGAGGCCTACCTCGCCACGCGGCCCGGCGCGCCGCAGTCAATCGAGGAGATCATCGAGTCGGGCCGCTTCCACGTTACCGTCGAGCGGAGGCTGCGCTCGCTGGCGCGCGATACGATGGGAGGCACGGCGGATCGCTGCCGTGAGGCTGCCGCGAACCGCGCGGCGTTTCGCGAACGACTGAGTGCCGTGTTCCGCGAGCACCGCCTCGATGCGCTCGTCTACCCGACGTGGAGCAATCCGCCGCGACTGATCGGCGACCTCACATCCCCACATGGAGACAACAACCAGGTGCTCGCGCCGCGCAGCGGGTTCCCGGCGATTACGGTGCCAATGGGCTACACCTACGGCACTCTTCCGGCCGGCCTCCAGTTCCTCGGCGACGCCTGGTCCGAGCCGCGCCTCATTGAGCTCGCGTTCTCCTACGAACAGGCGACCCGGCACCGCCGGCCGCCGCCTTCCACGCCACCGCTGACGCACTGAGAATCTGGTTGCACGCGCGGGGCGCGCGGTGCTAATTTCCCTGCCGCCCCGCGTCCGAGATCCCGTCGCCCTGCATACCGTCTCTGCACGGAGAACATCCATGGCAGCGTCCGTCTCAACCCTGGCGCGCCCGCAGCAGATCGTCCCGCCTGAACCGACTGCTTCCATCTCGCTCGTCACTGCCGGCGCCGTGCTGTTCGCATCGACGAGTGTCGTGATCGGTGTGCTGTGGGACATCTCCTGGCATCAGAGCATTGGCCGCGACACGCTGTTCTCCCCGCCGCACATGGCCATGTACCTGGGTGGTGTGATTGCGGGCGTCGTCTCCGGCGCGCATGTGCTGCGCACCTCCTTTGCCGGCACGGCGCGCGAACGTGCCGCGACCGTCGGCTTCTGGAAGTTCTTTCACGGACACCTCGGCGCATGGCTGTGCATCTGGGGCGCCATCGCCATGCTGACGTCCGCACCGTTCGACGACTGGTGGCACAACGCGTACGGCCTCGACGTCAAGATCCTGAGCCCGCCGCACGCACTGCTCGCACTCGGGATCCTCGCGATTCAGCTCGGTGCGATGTTCATGGTGCTGGCCCTCCAGAACCGCAGTGCCGCGTCCGTGGACGACCAGCGCAGCGGTCTGCTGCCCTGGCTCTACGCGCTCGCGGCCGCGCTCGTGCTGCTGAACTTCGCGACCATGGTGTCGGAGTACACGTGGCGCATCTACCAGCACTCGGAGTTGTTCTACAGGATCACGGCCGGAGTGCTGATCATGCCGCTCGTCGCGGCCGGTGTGAGCGGCCGGCTGCGCTGGCCCGCGACCGCCACGGCCGCGATTTACTTCGGCGTGCTCCTCGCTCTCGTGTGGATTCTGCCTCTGTTCCCGGCGGAGCCGAAACTGGCACCCGTGCTCTATCCGCTCACGCGGATGATGCCTGCGCAGTTCCCCCTGCTGCTGTTCGTACCGGCAATCGGCATGGACCTGGTGCTGCAGCGCTGGACGCACAAGCGTGGCTGGCTGCTGGCTGCGACGCTGAGCGTGGTATTCGTTGCAATGTTTACAGCAGTGCAGTGGCCGTTCGCGACGTTCCTCAATTCCGAATACGCACGCAACCCGCTCTTCGGGCAGCATCTCCGTCCCTACATGGTCCCGGAGACCTCGGCCTTCGCCCAGGGACGCTTCCTCCAGTCGGCCAGCGGCCTGTCGCTGATGACCGGCCTCGCACTGGCCGCCGCGCTGGGAATGGTGTCGGCGCGACTCGGTATCGGCTGGGGCGAATGGATGCGGAGGGTGCAGCGATGATAAAGCGTGCGATCCGGTCGGCCTCGGCTGTGCTCCTCGTCGCCGCGGCCTGGATGCTCCTGTCGGCTCACGTCGGCAGCCCGAACATTTTCTTCGACGGGAACGCCGGACCCTATCCGGTCCGCGTCGTGATCCGGCCGCCGGGCGTCGTGCCCGGCCAGGCGGAGATCACGGTTCGCGCGCTCGCGCCGGGCGTGAGTGCGGTCGCGGTGCAGCCGGTTCGGTGGAACCTCGGTCTGGAAGGGGCCCCGCGGCCCGATATGGCACGGCTCGTCGAGGGCCACGACGCCATGTGGACGGCGCAGCTGTGGTTCATGGAGTTCGGCTCATACAGCGTTCGCGTGATCGTCGACGGCGCAGAAGGACAGCACACGGTCAGCGTGCCCGTGCCCGCCATCGCGACTCAGCGGCTCGGCATGCCGGTCTCCCTCGCCGTGGTCCTCGGTGGTCTGGGCCTGTTCCTCCTCATCGGTGCACTCACGATCGTCGGCGCCGCCGTCCGCGAGGCGGTTCTGCCGCCCGGGGTCATGCCGGACCGCGACCGCGTGCGACGCGCATGGATCGCCCGCGCCGTCGCTCTGCCCGTGCTCGTCCTCGCACTGTTCGGTGGCAGCCGGTGGTGGGATGCCGAGGATTCCGCCTACCTCACCAACATGTACGAGCCGCTCCGGATCGCGAGTGACGTCTCTGTCGATTCCGGCGAGCCGGTACTCACGTTGAGGATCACGGACCCAACGTGGAGCGAAGGTCGCTGGTCACCGTTCGTACCCGACCACGGCAAGCTGATGCACATGTTCCTGGTCCGTGACGATCTGGGCGCGTTCGCGCACCTGCATCCGGCCCGACTCGACTCGAGCACGTTCCGCCAGGCGATGCCGCCACTGCCCGCCGGTCAGTACCGCCTCTACGGCGATGTGGTACACGAGAGCGGCTTCACGCAGACACTCGTCGACACTGTTACGATCCCTGACGCCCTGGCTGGAGCGGAGGGATTGGACCCCGACGACTCGTGGCTCATGACCATGCCTGCGGGCGAGGCCGGTGGCGTAACGCTCGCCGACGGGTCGCGGATGGTGTGGGAGGGCGCGCCCACATTGCTCACCGCGGGACAGGAGCTGGAGCTGCGCTTCACGGTGTATGCGCCCGGCGGCACGCCAGCTCACCTGGAGCCGTATATGGGCATGCTGGCGCATGCCGCCGTGACGCGCGAGGACGGTGCAGTGTTCGTCCACCTGCATCCGATGGGAACGGTGTCGATGATATCGCAGCAGCTCTTCGAGCAGCGCGCACGCGGGGACACCGCTCGGGACGAACGCGGCGGGCTCGTCATCCGCCCTGGCGTGAACCACGACGAGCATGCGTCGGCCGTGTCGTTCCCCTATGAGTTTCCGCAGCCCGGCCGGTACCGCATCTGGGTCCAGGTCCGGCGTGACGGCCGGGTGCTGACCGGCGCATTCGATACCGAGGTATCGCCCTCAGCCTGAACGGTCTTCGGGACAAAGGCCCATGCCGGGACCCGGCGTGGGCCGCCGCTGTCAGCTTCCGCCGCTCACCGCTTTACATCCAGCAGCAGTCCGGTGATTCTCAGTCCGACCGGGGTTCCCTGGACGCCGCGCTCTCCCTTGCTGCGCGCCGCGAAGCCAGGCCCCTTGCGCAGCAAGATCTCGCCGCCGGGTACCGGCAGCGTCAGCGAGGTCTGCGGGGATTGCGCGAACTGGTTGAGCAGATGGAGAAACGCCCAGCGCGCGAAGACGTCTTCCGGCACGGCCACACTGTCTGAAGATGCGGGGAGGTCGTACCCCTCGGCCTGCGTCACGCGGCGATCGGTCGTGCTGAACCGGTCTCCCACGGCCAGCAGGTGCAGCCTCATGTTCGACGCACTGCGACCCGTGCGCCGCGCATCGCTCGCGTCGACGATGATGACCCCGGATTCGCCGGCAACCCCGACGGTGTCGCCATCGACGACGAGGGCGGTGTTCTCGTCGATGCCGAAGCCGAGATCGAATTCATCCAGGTCGAGGACGGCCGTGATCAGGCGACCGATGCGCCCGCGCGCAAGAAAGTGCTGATCGACGATCGCCGCAGGGAAGAATCCCACGCCTGGCTCGATGACGAGGCCACGTTCGCCATCAACTTCGTCGTCGCCGCCTTCCTGTACTCCATTCTGGAGTGACCGCGTGGTACTGCCACCGGCGATCATGGGGTCGCTCATTACAGCGGCCCCTGCACTCGAGCCCGCCACCACGGCCCCATCGCGGAACCGGTCGAAGAGGGCCCTCATTGCCGGCGTGTCGCGGCCGTCCGGTCGGAAGACCTGCACGATCCGCGACTGCACACCGCCCGTGAAGTAGAATGCGGAGCACTCACCGATCGCACGTACGGTTGCCGGGTCGTGAACTGCTTCGGGGTTCGCCGTAGACACCGCTATTCCGGTCGCGGTGCCGGGGCCACCCCAGTGCTCGAAGGCGGCGACGGCGCTCGCGATCGACGCCTCCGGATTAGCGCCGGCAGTCGGGATCACGCAGACCGGGCCATCGAGCCGGCGGCCGTCCAGAACTGCTCGGTACACGACCTCCGTTGTTCTGGCCAGGCCTCCGCCGATGATCACCAGCCGGCCGGCACTCTCGGCACCCGGCGCATCGGACGTAGTTCCGCGTTCGATCGCCGACTGAGCGCCGGCATCCGACATCGGAACGGCGATCAACAGCGCCAGGATACGTACAGATCTGAGCATGACAACCTCCCGTCGGACGCGGAACCCATTCTGCATTCTGGCCGATCCGTCCATGCGGCGCGCAATGGCGCCGCGCCCGGAGCGGCCCGGACAGCCCGCGCGCACGCGCGCCACGCCGGCCGGTACGGCGGCGCACGCCATGGGCGTGGGACAGCATCATGGCGCCCTGGAGCAATATGCAGAACGGGTTCCGCGTCCGACAGTTGACACTGCACCCATTGCGGAATTAGAGTGACAATCATGCAGCACAACAGCCTGTACGCCGCCAGCTATTATTACTACGCGACCCGTCCCACGGGCCGTGGCTGGCGACGTCTGCGCACATAGCGCGACACGTAACCGGCATAGCACGAGCGGCCCGTGGAGATTCCACGGGCCTTTTTTTGTGCGTGTCGCACACCGGAGTCAAGGAGCAGGGAATGATCATTGTCACACGCGCGGGTGTCACGGATGCTGAGCTGGATCACATCCGCGAGCGCATCGAGACGCTGGGCATGCGCACGCATGTCTCGCGAGGGGAGCAGCGCACCATCATCGGGTGCATCGGCGAGGAAGCTCGCCTCCAGGAGGTCTCGCTGCTCAGCCTGCCGGGGGTCGAGTCCGTCACGCCGATCCTGAAGCCGTTCAAGCTCGCGTCCCGCGAGTTCGTCGGTCGCTCGAGCCTGGTGCGCGCGGGAGATGGCCACGGCGCCGTGATCGGTGGATTGGAGCTGGCCATCATTGCGGGACCGTGCTCCGTCGAAGGCGCCGGGATGCTGCGGGAGACGGCGCACGCCGTCCGTGCTGCGGGTGCAGGTATGCTGCGCGGCGGCGCGTTCAAGCCGCGCACCTCACCGTACGCGTTCCAGGGTCTGGGAGAGGCAGCTCTGGAGCTGCTGGCCGAGGTGCGCGCCGAGACCGGACTGCCGGTGGTGACGGAGGTGATGGACACGCGTCAGGTGGATCGGATTGCGGAGCATGCTGACGTGCTGCAGATCGGCGCGCGCAACATGCAGAACTTCGCACTGCTGTCGGAGGTCGGTCGTGTCCAGCGGCCGGTCCTGCTCAAGCGCGGCCTGTCGGCAACGCTGCGCGAGCTGCTCATGGCGGCCGAGTACGTGATGGCCCAGGGCAATCACGATGTCATTCTGTGCGAACGCGGGATCCGGACGTTCGAAACGGCGACGCGCAACACGTTCGATGCGGCGGCCATCCCCGTGCTCAAGTCCGAGACGCATCTGCCCGTCATTGTCGATCCCAGCCATGCCGCAGGACGCGCGGACATGGTGGCGCCGCTCGCATTCGCAGCCATTGCTGCGGGCGCGGACGGGCTCATGATCGAGGTGCACCCATGCCCCGAAGAGGCTCTGTCCGACGGCGACCAGTCACTGTCGATCGACGGTTTCGCACAGCTCATGGCGCGGCTCCGTCCATTCGTCGAGGCGGCGGGGCGTACGCTGACGCCTGCGCCGGCGGGAGTTGCCGCGGCATGAGCGTCTCCGGCGGCCATGGGACGTCCGCAGAACTGACGCGGCTGCGCGAGGACATCGAAGCCATCGACCACGAGCTCGTCCGGCTCCTCGCGCGACGGGTGCGTCTTGCACGAGCCGTCGGCGCGGCCAAGCGCGCCGCGGATCTGCCCACGCTCGATCCTGCCCGCGAGGCTGCCGTCGTGCGCCGCGCCGCCGAGCTGGCCCGCGAGAGCGGCCTCTGCGAGGACGATGTGCGCTGCATCTTCTGGCACCTGATCGGCATCTCCCGCCGTGCGCAGATGGGGGAGTGATGGACGCGATTCACTCCGTCGGCATTGTCGGACTCGGCCTGATCGGCGGCTCGCTCGCGCGCGACCTGGCGGCGTGCGGAATCCGCGTGCACGGGTTCGACGAGGATCAGGCGTCACTCCGTGCCGCCCTCGACGCTCGCGTCGTCACCACGCCACTCGATGCCGACCTCGAGAATGCCGAAGGGCTCGATGCCGTTATTCTGGCGGTTCCGGTGACAGCGGCGCTCGGCATCCTGGAGCGCTCCGCGGAACGACTACGCCGGGTACCGCTCATTACCGATGTCTGCAGCACCAAGCAGACGTTGCAGGCTGCCGCGGCCCGGCTTGGACTCGCCGAATCCTTCATTGGTGCTCACCCTCTGGCCGGTGACCACCGGTGCGGCTGGGACTCCGCGCGCGAAGGCCTCTTTCATTCAGCGACCGTGTACCTGTGCCCGGGCGACGCTACGCCGCCGCCGGCCCTCGAGCGCCTGTCCGCGCTGTGGCGACTGATCGGCGCAGAGCCGGAGATCATCGATTCCACGGCGCACGATCGCCGCCTGGCCTTCACCAGTCACCTGCCGCAGACCGTGTCCACGGCCCTCGTCCGCGTGCTCGCTAACGTCGGGATACCGCTCGGTCAGCTCGGACCGGGTGGACGCGACATGACGCGACTCGCGCGCAGCTCGCCCGATGTATGGACCCCGATTGCGCTCGATAACGCCGATCGGTTGTGCGAAGCGATCCTGGAGATCGAGGTGCAGCTCGCGACGGTGCGCAACGCGCTCGCGGCCGACGATCAGCGCGGAGTACACGCATTCTTCGACACTTCTCCTGCCTGATCGGAGTACCCCGGATTCGGGCGAGCCGGGCGCGGGGAAGTGCAGGCGCAAACGCGTCATGGACCAACGACTTGCCGGGTTGCGTCACACGGAGATCGGTGTTCGATTTGACATTGGCACGTAAATTCATTTCGCACTCGGAGTCGTCATGTTTTCTCGCACACGCACCGCACTTCTGCTGGCGTTCCTCGCCTTTCCGGCCGCACTGAGCGCGCAGCAGCAGGAGCTGCCGCAGGAAGTGCAGGAGCTCCTGGCGGAGGCCCAGCAGATTCAGCAGCAGCTGCAGCCGGTTCAGGAGCAGGCTCTCCTGGACGAGGCGGTTCAGCAGGGGCAGCAGCGCGCGGCCGACGCCGTACGCGCGGCCATGATCAGCGCCGACCCGACGATGGAAGCAAAGATCGACCGTCTCGAGGCGATCATGGAGGAGGCGCAGCAGGCACAGGCCGCCGGGGACCAGGCCACCATCGTGGCCCTGACACAGGAGGCGCAGCAGCTCCAGCCGCAGCTCGCCGAGGCACAGGCCGCGGCCCTCCAGCACCCGGACGTACAGCCGCAGCTCGAGGCGTTCCAGAAGCAGCTGCGTGACAGGATGACGGAGATCGATCCGAACGCACGCCCGCTGCTCGATCGCCTGGCTCAGCTGGAACAGCAGCTCGACGAGGCTGTCAAGCGCCAGTCCTGATCGGAATCAGCGCACGCCGGCACGGTGCCCGGCCGGCGTGCGCTGATATGACGGTGCCGCATGCGGGCACGTACTCGCGGGTGGTCCGTCCTGCGGGGTAGGGAGGCCCGCTCAGGCGCGCACCTCCGTGAGGCCGCCGAAGCGCCTCTCCCGCCGGTCATACTCCGCTACTGCCTGCGCGAGGTCGGCGGCGGTGTAGTCCGGCCACTGTCGCGCTGTAAAGAAGAGCTCCGCGTACGCCGATTCCCAGAGCAGGAAGTCGCTCAACCGCTGCTCGCCTCCCGTGCGGATCAGCAGGTCCACATCGGGCAACCGATCGCCCGCAAGGATTGATTCGCGCGAGGAGTAATCCACCGCAAGGCGCAGATGGAGACGCGTGCACTCGCGCGTAGCGCTCTCGGCGGCCTGCACCGCATGCAGCAGTCCTGCGCCCAGTCGGTCGCGTCGCCCGATCACGCTCACACGAACACCCTCCGCCACGCACCGCGCCGTCTCGCCCCGCAGGTACGCCTCGAACAGCCTCATCAATGCAGCGACCTCCCCCACCGGTCGTTTCCAGTTGTCCGCGGAGAACGCGAACAGCGTGAGCATGCCGATGCCATGCGCGGGGGCGCACTCGACGATGCGACGGACTGCCCGTGCACCGGCACGGTGGCCGGCGCGACGGGGCCGTGCGCGCGCGGCGGCCCAACGGCCATTGCCGTCCATGATGATCGCGACATGCAAAGCTCTCTGCCTCATAAAGTTACCTCGCACAAAAAAATGCGGTCACGATTCGCGCACCCGCCGGATCAGCGCTTCCATGTGGTCGAGATACTGCTTCAGGGCGCGACGGCCGGCGGGCGTGATCCGGTACTCCGTACGCGGCATGCGGCCCTCGAACGACTTGTCACAGACCAGGTAACCGGCGTCCTCCAGCTTGCGCGCGTGCACGCTGAGATTGCCGTCCGAGGTGTCGAGGAGTGTCTTCAACTCGTTGAACGTCAGGCTGTCATTGACGGCGAGTGCACTGACAATGGCCAGGCGCACACGCTCATGTATGATGCGGTCGAGCTCGACGGGATTGCTGCGGCCGCCGCGCTTCGTGCGTTTCATGGGCGTCTCGGACGGCGGTGCGTCGTCCGTCGGCACATGCTTCCGTGCTGCTCCGCGATCAGCCACCGTACCTCCTTGCGATGGCGGCGCCGAAGGCGAGCTGGAGCCCGCCGAAACCCGCCGCGAGATAGAGGTCGCCGCTACCCGGCCCGAACAGCGCCGCGAGGCCGACGACCATGAAGCATATTCCAAGAACGGGCACTACCCGCACGGAGAACGTGCCCGCGGTCACGACGCCGGCTCCATAGAGCAGCATCCACATGCCTGGAATCGTGTCCATTGCGCCGTTCAGGAAGAGAACCGCGGTCAGCGCCGCACCCGCCACCACCGGCGGCAGGAAGCTCAGAGCAAACTTCCGCGCCGGGCCATCGCGAAGACTGATGCCGGCACGGCGGGCCTTCACTGCGATCGACCACGCCGCGATCGCCGCTGCGATCACCGCGGCGCACAGCCACACCGCCAGCCAGCGCTCCGGCGTCGGCTGCCCGGCGGCAACGTACGCCGCGGCCAGACCCGTGACGCCCATCAGCATGCCGCCGACGCCCGGCACCGCCGTGAACGCACCCGCCCGCTCCATCGTCTCGCGGATGTAGCGCAGATCATCCATCGCGCGGTCGTGCAGCGCGATCGGCTCCGAGTTGCGGCGCAGGGGCAGCGGCGTCATGGTACCCGGAAGGTAAGGCGCGGGCCGGGGCGGGTCAAGTACTTTGCATCGCAAAGTGGGGCTCAACGCTGCCGCTCCTCCCGGCTACTCTCCGACCTCCGCACCAGCAGGGTGAGCTCGCCTCGCTGGTAGACCGATCCCGCCTCGTCCGCGAGCAGCGCCGCCAGCACCACGATTCCCCTGTCCGTACGCCGCGTTGCCCGTAGCGCGTTCACCGTCAGGTCCACGTGCACCCGCGTCCCGGGATAGAGGGGCCGCTCGAAGCGCCAGCTCATACCCAGCAGCGCGGCCAGCGTACCCGCGGTCAGACCCAGCCGGTTGACGAGGCCCGTCGCGATGGACGTGCCGAGCACCCCCTGCGCAATTCGCCCCTCGTATCCGGCCGCCCGCGCATACTCGTCATCCCGGTGCAGCGGGTTGATGTCGCCGCTCAGCTCGCTGAACCGCTCGATGTCCTCGGCCGTGACGAGCCGCTCGCCGGTCCGCCAGTGTCCGTCCGCCGGAAAGTCGTCCCAGTGGAGCCCCTGCATGCCACCTCCCGCCACGTCGTGCTTGACTCCGTCGCTTCTATATTACATTCTAGATCCGATCGTATCAATTCTGTTATATCGAGGCACCGTGGCACCTGCCAGACCGCAGGACCTGGTTTGGACCCTCTTCGGCGAGTTCCTCCTCCACCGGGAGGGACCTGTCTGGGTGGGGAGTCTGGTCCGACTGCTCGAGCCGCTCGGCGTGAGCGAGGGTCACACCCGCACCGTGCTGTCGCGGATGAGCGCCAAGGGCTGGCTGAAAGTCTCCCGGGAAGGCCGGCGGGCGTACTACGCTTTGAGCGGGCGCGGGCGGCGGCTGCTGGAGGAAGGCGAGGCGCGGATACACCAGCCGGGTCCGGGCGGGGACTGGGACGGTCAGTGGACGCTGCTCGCGTACTCGATCCCCGAAGAGCTGCGACCGCTGCGGGACCGGCTGCGGGTGCGGCTGTCGTGGCTGGGCTTCGGCTCGCTGGGTAACGGTCTCTGGGTGTCGCCACACGACGTACGCGAGCGTGTGCGCGGCGTCGGTGAGGAGCTGGGCGTAACCGCGCACCTGCAGGTGTTCCGGGGCGAGTACGCGGGGTTCTCCGCGCCCGGCAGTCTCGTGACCCAGTGCTGGGACCTGCCCGCGATCAACGTGCGTTACGAGGCCTTCGTCGCGCGCTATCTCAACGACTACAGGGATGTGGCGCGGGGCGACGCGCCGCCGCAGCCGCGTGATGCCTACGTGCGCCGTTTCGAGCTGGTGCACGAGTACCGCGAGTTTCCGCTGCTGGATCCCTACCTGCCTCGTGCGCTCCAGCCTTCGGACTGGGCGGGTGAGTGTGCGCACGCGCTGTTCGAGGCCTACCGGTCACTGCTGTCCGGCCCGGCCGATGAGTATCTGTCCACCGAGGCGCAGCGCCTGACGCCGTCGCGCCGTTCCGCCGCACACTGACGCGTCGGCCGCGCTCTGCCGCGGCGGGCGCGTTTCTCACAGGAGGAGCAGATGGGTCACTTCGATACGCGCAGGGCCGACTCGTTCGACTTCCATGAGGTCGGATATGAGAAGGCGGACTGGATTGCGACGATCACGATCGACCGTCCACACAACTTCAACGCTTACTCGACCTCGGCGCTCGAAGAGTTGACCGCAGCGTTCCGGGATGCCGCGTTCGACGATGGGGTGGGAGTAGTCGTACTGACGGGCGCCGGCACGGCCGCGTTCTGCACCGGCGGTGATGTGAAGGAGTACGAGGCGGATTACATCGCGCGGCCGCGGGACTACTGGAAGTACATGCAGCTGTTCCGCGGCTACATCGAGAGCATCATCGGTTGCGGCAAGCCGGTGATTGCGCGGCTGAACGGCATGGCGGTCGGGGGCGGCAACGAGTCGCAGATGGCGTGCGATCTCGGCGTGATGGCGGAGCACGCCTGGATCGGTCAGGTGGGAACGCGGGTGGGCAGTGTCGCGGCCGGAGGCGCAACGCAGTGGCTGCCGCTGCTGATCGGTGACCGGCGCGCGCGCGAGATGCTGATGCTGAACGGGCGTATTCCAGCGCGTCAGTGCCTCGAGTGGGGACTGGTGAACCGCGTGGTGCCGTCGGTGGTCAGGGACGGCGTGTTCATCGAGGGCGCGACGGCGCAGCAGATCCGGCAGGCGCAGAAGGGAGAGGACGGGTATGCGATCTCACTCGAGCGTCTGGACGCCGAGGTGCACGAGATGGCGCAGGCGCTGCTCCAGCACTTCGCCGAATGCACTCGCTATACGAAGCAGCAGGTGAATTTCTGGAAGGAGCTCGCCTGGCATCAGACGGTAGGCCATGCGGGCGACTGGCTGTCCGTGCACTACACGAGCATGGAACCGTGGGAGGGCATGAGCGCCTTCGTGCAGAAGCGAGCGCCGCGCTACATGGAGCTGCGACAGAGGGCGGCGGGCGGCGGTTCGAGCGAGTTCGTGTGGGGCCCGCCGGCCGCGGGTTGCCCGGCATGTGGTGCAGAGGGCCTGCCGGCCTCGTTCGAGTTCTGCGGTGCATGCGGCTCGGCGCTGGAGACTGATGTCCCCGCGGCGGCCGGGGCTGTGCGGGTCGCACCGGCCGACATGCCGGTCGCGCCATGATTGCGACCCCGGTCGACACGGCCGTGCGCGTGTCCGATGAGGCGGGTGTGCGCCGCATCGCACTCGCACGACCGCCGCTCAACGTGCTGACGACGGCCATGCTGAATCAGCTCGCGGACGCTGTCGAGCAGGTCGCGCTGCATGCGGACACGAAGGTGATCGTAGTGACCGGGGAAGGGCCGCGCGCCTTCTGCGCTGGTGTGGACGTGGCCGACCATACTCCGGAGCGCGTCGGTGACATGATGCACGCGTTCAGCCGTGCTGTCCTCGCGCTGCTGCGCACGGAGATGCCCGTGATCGCGGCACTCAACGGCGCTGCGCTCGGCGGCGGCTTCGAGATCGCACTCGCATGCGACATCGTGCTCGCACGCGAGGGGGTGTCGCTGGGACAGCCGGAGATCAAGCTCGGCGTGTTCCCGCCGGTTGCGGCCGTGCTGCTGCCACGGCTGGCCAGCCGGCAGGCTGCTCTCGATCTGATCCTCACCGGACGGTCCATCACGTGCGCCGAGGCACGCACGCTGGGGCTGGTCGCGAACACGTATCCGACGGACTCCTTCGACGCGGACGTCGCCGCCTACGTTCACACGCTCGCGGGCTACAGCCGGCCTGTGCTCCGGCTCGCGAAGCGCGCCGTGACGGGCGGCGCGGAAGAGCCACTGTTGAACGCGCTCGCCGCCGCCGACCGCCTCTACCTGGACGAGCTCATGGAGCTCGATGATCCCCACGAAGGACTGACTGCCTTCGCGGAGAAGCGTGCGCCGGTCTGGAGGAACTCATGAGCGCAGTCGCGACGGCCCCGCTGCTCGACATCGACATCCACCGTCCGGTGAGCGAAGTGATTGCCGCCTGCCGCGAGGTGGTCGAGGACACGGATTTCCCCACCGTCGCGCACTGGCGCGCAAATGGCGGCAGGGTGCTCGGTCACTTCCAGGTCTATTTCCCCGAGGAGCTGGCACACGCCGCCGGCATGCTGCCGGTCAAGGTGCGCGGCGCGCCGGTGGACCGTCGCGAGGCGGACTCCCGCTTCGGGTCCTACATCTGCTCGATCCTGCGCAGCTCGCTCGAGATCGCCATGAGCGGGCGTCTCAATGTAGACATGTTCGTGACGCATCCCATCTGCGATGCGGCACGCAACCTGGCGGGAATCTGGGAACGCAATCTCACGACGCCCGCCCAGATCCTGTATCTCCCGCAGAATCCCAACTCCGCATTCTCCACCGAATATCTGGCAGCGGAGTACCGGCGAGTCCTCGACGACATCGAGCAGGTGTCCGGCATGTCCGTCGATGATTCGCGCCTGCGTGCGTCCATTGACGTCTTCAACGAGAACCGCCGGCTCATGCGCGAGCTGTATGCGATCAAGCGCGATACGCCGTGGCTGCTTCCGGTGGACGAGGCGTATGTCCTCGTGTCGATCGGCGGCCTCATCCCGCGGGAGGAGCACAACGATCTGCTGCGCGCGCTGCTGCCCCGGATCCGCGAGCGCCAGGCCCGGCCGCAGGACCGTATGCGCGTGGTCTTCGAGGGGGGCTTCTGCGAGCAGCCGCCGCTCGACCTGCTGCACGCCATCGCGCAGTTCGTCTATGTGGTGGATGACGACCTGCTGATCGGACTCCGCTGGCTCACGTCCGATGTGGGCACGGACGGCGATCCCATCGAAGCGCTCGCGCACGCGTACCTCGAACAGTCCTCGTACAGCCCAGTGCAGCACGACCTGCGCAAGCCGAAGGAAGCGATGCTGCTCGAACGGATCCGCGGTGCTGCGGCCGAGGCCGCGATCATTGCGGCGGCCAAGATGTGCGAGCCCGGCCTCGACGAGCAGGTGGCGTACGCCCATGCGCTCGATGCGGCCGGCGTGCCGTACTTCGTGACGGAGTTCGAGGAGCACATGACCGGATTCGACCATCTGCAGATCCAGCTCGAGACGTTTGTCGAGAACCTCCTCTTCGAGTGATGCCATGATTGAGCCCACCCGCAGCACGATCATTGGACGCGGCGCAGAGGACGGGCGCCGGCTGTTCGACACGTGGTTCGATGAGCTGACGAGCACGTCCGACCAGAAGCGACAGGCGGCGTACGTGTTCGTCATGGGCAGCCTCACGGAGGTCCTGCGCGCGTTCGACATGCCGGTGGTGTTCCCGGAGATCAACTCACTCCAGACGGCCGTGAAGAAGGCGGCGGCGGAATACCTGAACGAAGCCGAGGACCACGGCTTCTCGCCGGATGTATGCGGCTACGTCAAGGCGGATTATGCGCTGCAGCTGCGTGGCGGCGAGCATCCGCGTGGGCGCATCCCGCCACCGGCCGTTGCGGTGCTGACGAACGCGTGCAACACGTACCTGAAATGGGCGGAGATCTGGGAGCGGCTGTATGGCACGCCGGTCATTACGATCGACGTACCCGGGTCGCGCTCGGGCGCGCGGCCGGAGCGTGCGGCCGTACGGGGTTTCGCGCGCGACCGCCGGTACGTCGAGCAGCAGCTGCGCGAGCTGATCGTGCAGCTCGAGGGCATTACGGGCAGACGCTTCGATGTGGACCGGCTGCGCGAGACCATGGAGCACACCAACGCCATGGGACGCGCGTATCGGGCGGTGCTCGCCGAGAACCGCGACACACCCGCGGTGTTCGACGCCGTGCTCGAAGGCACGACCTATCTCGGCGTCGCCAACGCGCTGCGCGGATCCGCCGCCGGGACGGCGTATTTCACGGACCTGCTCGAGGAGATGCGCCTGCGTCGCACGCTCGGCCTCGGCCCCGTAGGCCGGCCGCCGGCCGAGAAACACCGCCTCATCTTCGTCGGCGTTCCATGCTATCCCATATTCTCGCGCTTCACCCGGCTGTTCTCCGACTGGGGCGGCATCTTCGTCAGCTCCACGTATCTGTGGTTCGCGTCCGGCGGCCTGAACCTCGACTACGAGTACGATCTGGCCGATCCGATCGCCAGTCTTGCCGAAGGCCTGCTGCTCGGAGTGCGCAGTGCAGTGGACAGCATGCTGTTCCATGACCGCACTCTGGTGCGCGCCATCGACGAGTACGGCGCCGACGGCGTCGTCTATCATCCGGTCAAGAGCTGTCGCACCGTATCCACCGGTCTGGCAGACAGCCGCCGGTCCGTGCTCGCCCAGCGCGACGTACTGGCCCTCTACATCGAGTCCGACATCATGGATCAGCGCGTCGTCTCCGAGGCGCAGCTGAAGAATCGCATCGATGCCTTCTTCGAGGGCCTCGACAGTCGCAAGCTGCGCGCGGCTGCCGCGCCAGCAGTCACGGTCTGAGCGGCAGGGGAGGGGACATGCGATACACCGGGGGCGTGGACGTTGGCTCCACGCAGACGAAGGCAGTCGTCATCGACGAGGACCGTCGCATCGTGGGCCGCGCGCTGATCGACACCGGCGCTCATGTCGTGGCGGCGGCCGGTGACGCGTTCGATCGAGCGCTGAAGGAGGCGGGTGTCGCGCGCAGCTCGGTGGACTTCGTGATCGGCACCGGCTATGGCCGCTACAAGGTGGAGTTCGGGGACGCGCAGGTGACCGAGATCGCATGTCACGCCCGGGGAGCGGCGGAGATGTTTCCGCTGACGCGCACCGTGCTCGACATGGGAGGGCAGGATACGAAAGCCATTCGGCTCGGCGAACGCGGCGATGTTCTCGACTTCTGCATGAATGACAAGTGCGCAGCAGGCACCGGCCGCTTCCTGCAGTCCGCGGCGGCTGCGCTGGAGCTGGACCTGTCGGAGCTCGGCCCGACGGCTCTGCGCGGCCGCCGTCCGGTCGCGATCAGCACCACGTGCACGGTGTTCGCCGAATCGGAGGTGCTGTCGTGGCTGGCGCGCGGCCGGCGCATGGAGGATATCCTGCTCGGCGTGCATCGCTCCATCGCGCAACGCTCCTTCGGCCTGCTTCGCCGTGTCGGCATCGAGGAGGAGATCGCATTCACCGGCGGCGTGACACGCAACGAAGCCATGGTCGCCGTGCTGAACGAGCTGCTCGGCACCACCATGCGAATCAGCGAGGAATCCCACTACATGGGCGCGCTCGGCGCAGCGCTCTTCGCGCTGGAACGGGCGCAGGCGGGCAAGCACGCAACACAGGAGGCCGTCTCATGAGCTGCACGGCCGGGATCGACGTCGGCACCACATACACCAAGGCGGCGGTGATCGATGAGGCGGGCGTCCTGCTGGGCACGGCGATGGTGCCGACGGGCTTCCGTCTGGAGGCAGCCGCGCAGGCGTCGCTCAACGCTGCACTGGAGCGCGCCGGTGTGGAGCGCGCGGCGGTCGAGTACATCGCGACCACGGGGTACGGACGCAATCAGGTCCCGTTCCGCGATGTCCAGGCGACGGACCTGACCGCGCAGGCATGGGGCACGCGCCAGATCTTTCCTCTCACGCGCACAGTCCTGGACATCGGCGGCCAGACGCTGAAGGCAATGCGCGTCGATGACGCCGGTCACGTGAGCTCCTTCCGCCTCAACGACAAGTGCGCGGCCGGCACGGGCGCGTTCCTGGAGAAGACGGCACGCTATCTCGGCTACCGGATCGAGGAGATCGGGCCGCTCGTAGCAGATGCAACGACCACGGTGCACATATCAGGCGTGTGTGCGGTGTTCGCGGAGTCCGAGGTGATCAATCACGTGAGTGAAGGGCTCCAGCCGCAGGACATCATGCTCGGCGCCATGCAGTCTCTGACGGAGAAGTGCGTCCGCCTGATGAAGCGGGTCCAGATGGAGCCGGAGTTCACACTCGTCGGCGGCATCATGCGGTTTCCAGCGATGAGCCGCGTGCTGCGCGAGCAGCTGCCGGAGGGCGTGAACGTGCCGCCGGAGGATCTTGTCCAGTTTACGGGCGCGCTCGGCGCTGCGGTGCTGGCCCGGCGCCGGCTCCAGCGGCTGGCTCAGACACCCGCGGCCGTGGTGATGTGATGAATCCCGCGATACGCGTCCCCCTGCCCGTGCTGCCGGCGTCCGCGTCGCGCGAAACGGATCTGATCCGCGACGGCTGGACGCGCCGGTTCGTTGCCGCGCCCCCGCGTCTCGAGGAGATGCTGGCACTGTACCGCTCACTCGGTCTCGAGGTCACCGACGAGCCGGTCGATCAGACGACTCTCGATGCCGACTGCTCCGGCTGCTTCACGGCGGCCGCCGCCTCCCGCATCATCTTCACGAGGATACCGCAATGAGAGCCGCCGTCTTCCACGGGGCCGATCGCCCCATGAGCATCGAGGATATCGCCACGCCGACGCCTGGAGCGGGCGAGATCCTGGTCCGCGTCGCGGGCTGCGGCGTCTGTCACACGGATCTGCACTACATCGATCACGGCACGCCGACGTTCAAGAAGCCGCCGCTCGTGCTCGGTCACGAGATCGCCGGCACGGTCGCCAGCCCGGATCCGACCGGCCGTTTCGGCGAAGGCGATCCCGTGCTGCTGCCGGCCGTGCTGTCGTGCGGCTCGTGCACGGCGTGTCGCACCGGGCGTGAGAACATCTGCGAGCACAGCATCATGCTCGGGAACAACGTGGACGGCGGCTACGCGGAGTATGTCGCGGTCGGCGCGAAGGACGTGTTCGCACTGCCCCCCGAAATTCCGCTCGTGGACGCCGCCATCATTGCCGATGCGTTGACGACACCCTACCACGCGGTGATCAACCGCGGACGCGTGCTGCCCGGGGATCGCGTCGTCGTGATCGGGTGTGGTGGGGTCGGCATCAATGTGGTTCAGATCGCGGCCGCACTGGGTGCACGCGTCGTCGCGATCGACCGGCTCGAGGCGAAGCGGGAATGGGCCCGTCGCTTCGGCGCGGAAGTCGCCCTCGACCCGGCCCAGTCGCCACGCCTCGACCGCGTGATTCGCGAGGTAACGGAGGGCGGCGCCGATGTGGTGTTCGAGGTCGTCGGCCGCCCGGAGACGCAGGAGCTCGCCGTTACCGCCGCCCGCACCGGTGGCCGCATCGTACTGGTCGGCTACAGTCCCGATGCGATGAGCCTCAACTCGGGACGTGTGATGTTCCGGGAGCTGGAAGTGATCGGCTCACTCGGCTGTCGTCCTGTGGACTACCCGCGCGTCATCGAGCTCGTCCGCCAGGGCAGGGTGCGCATGAGCGATCTCGTCACACACCGGTACAGTCTCGACGATATCGGCGACGCGTTCGCGGCCCTGCGTGACGGCACGGCCATGCGCAGCGTGGTGGTACCCGCATGAGACGTGACACCGCTACCGCCATCCTGCGTGAGCAGCATCGGTTGATCCTGCGTGTCGTCGATGCGTTCGAGGGTGCGGTCGCAGACCCGCCTGCGCTGGCAGACACCGTGCGCATGGAGGGCTTCATCAGGTTCTTTCGTCTCTTCACTGATTCGTGCCACCACGGCAGCGAGGAGGACGTGCTCTTCACGACGATGGAGGAGCACGGAATTGCGGCCGCGGGTGGCCCGCTCGAGGCGATGCGCGAGGAGCACCGCTACGGTCGCTCGCTCGTGCGCGTCATGGCCGACGCCATCCCCGCCCTCGGCAACGGCCACGCCGAGGCTCGCGCCACGTTTGCCGCCAACGCCGCCACATACATCGGGTTCATCCGCGCGCATATAGCACGCGAGGATGATGGGATCTTCGAGCTGGCCGACAATCACATCGAGGGACCCGCATGCTCACGTCTCTGCGACGCCTACGAAGATGTATGCCAGCGTCGCTTCGAAGGCATGAGCATCAGCGCGCTCGAACGTCTCGCCAGTGATCTCATCGTAGCCCGCACCGCTCCGTCGCCTGCGCCGAATGCCTGAGGACTGACTGCTCGCCGCGGCGTTGCAGGCACTGGCGCGAGGTGACGCCGCCAGCGACATTGGTCCCTTCCTTCGACACATCACTCCAGGAGGACGCAATGGTGCGATCCAGGCTGAGGCGGGGGCTGCTCCTCGCCGGTGCCCTGGCATGCTGCATTCCGGCTGCGGCCGATGCGCAGTCCGGTGCATATGACCGTTACCTCGATCACGATCAGCTGACGCAGGCGGCGCGCGCGCTCGTGAACGCCCACTCCGGTCTCGCGACCCTGTCGAGTCTCGCCAGGACCGATGGCGGACGCGACATCTGGCTGCTGACTCTCGCCAACCGGCAGGGTCGCGAGCCGGATGCGCGCCCCGCGCTGCTGATCGTCGCCAACATCGAGGGCAACCGGCTCATTGGCAGCTCCACCGCACTGTACACGGCCGAGCACCTGCTTACGCGGTATGCACAGGACCCTGCGGTCAAAGCGCTGCTGGATGAGCGGACCGTCTACATCATCCCGCGCGCGAATCCCGATGGCGCCGAGCTCGCGTTCACCATGAGCGGCTACGAGATCCCCTACAAGCCATACAGGGGCGTTGCAGCGACCGGCGGCCTGAATGTGCGCGAGCTCGGGCGCGACCTGAACGGTGACGGCCTGGTCACGCAGATGCGAGTGCGGGATCCGGAAGGAACGATGATCCCGGATTCTGCCAGCCCGCGGCTGCTGCGCGGGGCGGAGCGGGCGAAGGCGGAGCGCGGCCTGTACCGCGTGCTCGTGGAAGGGATCGATCCGGACAACGTGGACGCATACGTGGCCATGGGTACGGACGGGGTCAACCTGAATCGCAACTTCCAGCACGAGTATCTCTATTATCAGCCTCATCACGGACCGCACATGGTGAGCGAGATCGAGAGTCGCACGCTCGTCGACTTCGTGCACGACCGCACGAACATTGCCGCCGTGCTCACGTTCAGCGCGTATGACAACCTGCGCACGCCGCCTCCCGCGCAGCGTCAGGTCCCCGACGATGTGCAGGGGAATCCGCCCAACGTGCCGACCAACCTTCTGCCCGCCGACCGTGCGTTCTACGAATACGTCAGCGGACGTTTCACGGCGCTGACGGGACTTCGCGGCGAGGGCGCAGCGGCGGAAGCCGGGTCGTTTGCGCAGTTCGTGTATTATCAGGTGGGTCTGCCCTCCTTCACTACACCGGCATGGACACTCCAGCCGGCCGGTAACGGTGCAGCGGCCCGTGCCGATTCAGCGGCCGAGCCCGGCGCGGCACCCGCGAGACGCGGCGCCGCTGCCGGCCGCTCCGGCGGAGGCGGGTCCGTCGACGCGCGCTGGCTGGCGTACTTCGATGAAGCCGGCATCGACGGTTATGTGGACTGGACGCCTGCGCAGCACCCGACACTCGGTGACGTCGAGGTGGGCGGCTTCCGGCCGAACGCGCGCATCAATCCGCCGGCCGCGCAGATCCGCGAAGTTGCGGAGAAGCACGCGGCGTTCGTGGAGTGGCTCGCTCAGCAGCTGCCGCACGCACAGATCGTGGAGACGAACGTGGAATCGCGCGGCGATAACGTATGGCTCGTAACGGCCACTGTCGCCAACGAGCAGTATCTGCCGACGCAGCTGGCCATTGCACAGCGCATCCGCTTCAACCGTCCCGTGACGGCGCGCCTGCAGCCAGCCAGCGGTATGACGGTTCTCACGGGCAACATCCAGCAGCAGGTGCCGCGGCTGGAAGGCATGGGTGGCCGATCGGAGTTCTCGTGGCTGGTGCAGGCTCAGGCCGGCACGCGAGTCAATCTGGAAGTGTTCGCGGAACGTGCGGGCGGCCTGCAGTCCGTGCCGCTCACGCTGCGCTGAGGAGAAATGATGAACATGATGACGATGTCCGGGCGCGCACTGGCACGAGCTGCGTCTGCCGCTCTGCTGATGGCTGCCGCGGCGCCGGCCCAGGCGCAGATCTTTGCGCAGCCGGACCGCGATCCGCGGGTCAATCTCCGCTTCGATCGCTACTACGACTACGACGACATGACGGCCGCGCTGCGCCAGCTCGAGCGCACGTACCCGAAGTTCCTGACACTGCAGTCCATCGGCAGGTCCGGCGAGGGCCGCGACATCTGGCTGATGACGGTGAACAATCCCGACACCGGCCCGCACACCAGCAAGGCGGCGTTCTGGGCGGACGCGAACATCCATGGCAATGAGATCCAGGGCACGGAGGTAAACCTCTATCTGCTCTGGTTCCTCATGGAGAACTACGACGCGCTGCCGAAGGTGAAGGAGCTGGTGGACGCGCGCACGTTCTACATCGTGCCGACCATGAACCCGGACGGTCGCGAGAACTTCCTGAAGACGGGCGGCCCCTCACGCTCCGGCATGATGGCGTGGGATAACGATCAGGACGGCATCGCCGATGAGGATGATCCGGACGACCTGGACGGTGACGGCGAGATCCGGCAGATGCGCAAGCACGTGCCGGGGCAGGGCACACACATCACGAGCCCGGTCGATCCGCGCCTGATGGTCATCGCGCCGGCCGGCACGAAGGGCGACTACATCCTGCTCGGCAGTGAAGGCCGCGATACCGACGGTGATGGACGCCGCAACAGCGACACGCGCGGCGGCTATGACCTCAATCGCGACTTTCCGAGTGACTGGCAGCCGCCGCACATACAGGGTGGCGCCAACCGCTATCCGTTCTCGTGGCCCGAGACGCGCGCGGTGGGGCAGTGGCTGAAGGATCATCCGAACATCGCGGCCGTACAGTCGTGGCATAACTCGGGTGGCATGATCCTGCACGGCCCCGGTTCGCGCTACTACAAGGGAACCGGCGAGTACACGCGCCAGGATGACCGGGTGTACGAATACCTCGGCGAGCGCGGCGAGCTCATCCTGCCGTTCTACAGGTACATGACCGTGTGGAGCGATCTCTACACGGTATATGGCGGCACGCTCGACTGGGCGCACGATGCGCTCGGCGCCATTGCGTTCACGAACGAGCTGTGGTCGAGCAACCAGTTCTACGGCCAGGCATGGACCGATAGTACCGCGGTGCCGCGCGAGACGCAGCAGCTGTTTTTCAATGATCGCCTCGGCATGGGTGCATGGTACAGGGACTGGACGCCCTATGACCATCCGGAGCTCGGCGAGATCGAGATCGGCGGCTGGTCGAAGTGGTACGGCCGCACCACGCCGCCCTTCATGCTGCAGGAGCTCGCGCATCGCAATGCGATGTTTGCGCTGTTCCACGCGGATGAGATGCCGCTCCTGGAGTGGGGCGATGTAACTGTCGAACGCGTCGCCGGCAGCACGTATCGCGTGAAGGCGGAAATCCGCAACACCCGCGCGATCCCGACACGCATCGAAGCAGCGGAGCTCTACAGCAGCGGCGTCCCGGATCGTTTCTCGATCCGTGGCGGCAACGTCCGTGTCCAGGCCGGCGGCTTCACGGCCGGTGAGCTGTCCAACGAGATCGATCTCCAGGAGAAGGATCCCGCGGAGATCCGGGTAAACGGCGGAGTGCCGGGTCGCTCCTCGGTGTCGGTGACATGGATCGTAACAGGGAACGGCGTCGCAGAGATCGCGTATCGGAGCGAGAAGGGCGGCACTCACACGCGTGAGGTTCAGCTGCGCTAGTGATGTTATTCTGAATCACAGCACTAGCTCGCGCGGCGTTATCGTGCGTGACGGCTGATTCAGGGAGGGCGAGTGGCACATCGCGGCTCGCCCTCCTGCGCCTGGAACGGTTGCGGCAAACGGCCGGATTCTGCATCCTTCACAGGAACAACGGTCTCTCTCTCCCCGTGACACCGCCGCCGTCCCTCTCCCGGGCGTGGCGTGTCCCCCCGTTGTCCAGTGCCCCTGCACGGCCCGGCCGTGCGTGTTTTCTCACATCGTTCCGATGATGCACATGCTGCGTTTACCGCTGCTGGTAATAGCGTGCTGCTGCGCGACGCCTCTCGGCCTGGCCGCTCAGGAGCCCGTCGAGGATCGCCGGCCGGCACGCCAGATCGGCGATTCCGTCGCGATCGCGGAGCTCGCCCGGTCCCTTGCGGGCGCGGCGCGATCGGACAGCGCGCGCGGGGCCGTACTGTATGAGTGGGTGGCCCGTAACATCCGCTACGATGCGTCGGCGTTCTTTCGCGGCGCAGACGGTCACGAATCCGCGGAAGACGTGTTCCGTCACCGGAGCGCGCTGTGCGGCGGCTACGTCGCGCTCTACCAGCGCCTCGCGCGCGAGGTGGGACTCGACGCCGTTCCGATCACCGGTTACGCGAAGGGCGTGGACTACGTGTTCGGCCGGTCGACGAAGAAGCCCAATCACGCGTGGCTGGCCATGTACATCGCCGGCGAGTGGCGCCTCATCGATCCGACGTGGGGCGCGGGTGTGATCGATGGTCGGAAATTCGAGCCGCGCTTTACATGGGACTTCTTTCTCGTGCAGCCGGACGAGCTCATCCTGTCGCATTTCCCGGAGGACGCCGAGTGGCAGCTGGTGGACCAGCCGCTCGATCGTCGTGATTTCGAGAGGATGCGGCTCGTGCCGCGCTCGCTCATCGGCGTCGGGTTCAGCCCCGAAGTGATCCGTGCGACCGCACTGACCGCCGGGGTTACAGACTTCCCGCTTGCAGGCCCGCTCGGCGGCCACGTACGTGTTCTCCAGGCCCCCGTGTCGGGCACGCTGCCGGCATCGACGAATGTCGTCGTCGAGGTGGAATGGCCCGGTGCTGCCGAAGTGGCCATGGTGAGTGGCGGGCAGTGGACACAGCTCCGCCGGAACGGAACCCGGTTTCACGGCGAGACGGCGCCACAGGGTACGACGCTCCAGATCGTTGGTCGTACCGGCGACGGTCAGGCACCCTACCATACGCTGCTACAGTACAGGGTGGCCGGCGGACGGGCGCGCGCGTCCGCGAAGTAGCAGCGCGTGTCCGGATCGCAGTCGCCCGGGCGTTGATTGAGGACGGCCGTACCGGGCACCTCTGGAGCAGCAATGCGCATACGCGGACCCGCAACTCTTCTGCTTCTGTTCACGTTCTCGACCGCCGCGTGTGAGCGGACTCCGGTCGAGCCTCTGGACGAGACCGACCTGGCGGCACTCTCGCTTGCCGACGGTCCCCGGCAGTCATCCCTGACATTGTCCGGCCTTCTCTATTCAGCGATCGGCAGAGTCCACAGCGAGCAGGGGATCGCTGCCGCCCGCGAGCTGGTCCGCAGCGTCGCGCTCATCCAGCACCGGCTCGACGGAGCGGCCGTGGATGAGCGACCGGCCCTGCGACGCGCACTGCGCGAGGAGCAGCTTCGCATCGTACTCCTCGTCCACGACCGCGATGTGGTGCGCCGGACAATTCGCGGCGTGAGCGAGGAAGCCGCGATCCTCGGCGCGCGCAGTGAAGCACTCGCGCAATCCGGCATTGCCGTGCCGGAGGCGGCTGCGATCCTGAAGGACCTGCCGGACCTGCTTGATCTCGCGCGGACGGCGTCGAGCGACCTCGAGGCGCTCGACGCGGCGACTCGAGCCGCTGCGCGCACCGATCGCATGCGTGCTGCAATTGCCGGCGCGGCGCGCCTCCCATCGCTGCAGGATCTGTTCGACGACGCTGCGAGGCGGCTGGCCCTGCGCTCGGCACCGGATGCGCTGGCCGAAGTGAACGCACTCCGCGCTGCTGCGCACGATGCAGCACGGTCCGACGATCGCGCGCACGCGCAGGCCGCGGCCGAGGCCGCGCGGAGTGCTCAGATCGGGGTGGTGCTCGCGGTGCTCGGGCCGGATGCTGTGGCGGATGTGATCGACTGGAGTCGGCGGCGCGTCGACGAGCAGGAGCAGAAGCTCGCTGCGGCCGCCGCGCTCAGGGATGTCTCACGACTCGAGCGGATGTATGAATCGGCCAGCGACATGCTGCGCCGCGCGGATATGCGCCTCCGTAGCGGCGACAACGCCGGCGCTCTCGACCTGGCCGCTCACGCCGTCGACCTGCTGAACGCACTCGAGACGACCCTCACCGGAAGCTGATTCTCACCGCGTGCAGCTATCGGTCGGGCGGCGGGAGCGGCTGACCGGTCGGCTGGTCACGACGCGGCTCGGCGGGCGGCGGCTGCGGCACATCGGTTTCGCCGAGCTGCTGAGCGAGCAGCTGCCGCGCACGCGTGAGATGCGCATCGGCCATCGCGCGAATGTCCGTGAGCAGGGACCTCAGGTCGGGCTGCGTGGCTGACGGGATCAGCTGCTGATCCAGCTGGTCGACCAGCAGACGGTGCGACTCCACCTGTGCGCGCACGAACGGCAGGTCGAACTCCGGGCCGGCCAGACCGTCGAGCCCGGAATGCGCCATGCGTGCGGTGTTGGCCAGCTCCTGCGTCTCGCGCGTCTCGACCAGTGTGGCACGATGCAGCGCCGCCACCGAGTCCAGCGCACCTATCAATGCACGATGATCCGCCGCGACCGTCTGGGCATACTGCCGCACTGCCGGCATCGCCGCGCGCTGCGCCGCCAGGTCGCCGAACTCTACCTCCGTCAGACTCATGCTCCGGATCGGAGTGAGCAGCGCTGCCGCGGCCGCACTGTCCGCTGATATCTGTGCCGTGTCCCGCTCTGCGTCCCCGTTCTCGCCGTCATCACCGCCGCACGCTGCGGCAGTCAGCAGTCCGGTCAGCAGCAGCACCCGCATTTTCCGCATCGATTCCGCCTCTGGTTACATTCGCCCGATCGTGCTCAGCGTACGTCGCATCGTATGGTGTCGGCAAGGCGCGGTGGCGGTGCAAGATCAGGACCCCGCCCCGGCCTCTGTCCGATCGGGAGGGGGCCCTTCATCGCCGCTTGCCCCACCTCTGAGCCGTCGCTATACTCGCCACCCTGGTCGCGTTATCGCCCGCAACCGAGAGGGGCTGGCGTCCTCACCTTCAGGGCGGAGGGGCGGCCCTTTTTTGCGTGGCCGACCCCCGCACAGCATAGCACTCAGAGACCGTCTGGTATGTCGAATACGAACAAGGGACTGGAAGGCGTCGTCATCGGGCAGACGACGATCAGCCAGGTTGCCGGTGAAGCCGGTCAGCTCATCTACGGTGGGTATCGCATCGAGGATCTTGCCGGGAACACGTCCTTCGAAGAGGTCTGCCATCTGCTCTGGTATGGCGAGCTGCCGAGCGGCACGCAGCTCACTGCATTGCGCAGGCGCTTCGCCTCGTCCATGGCCGTCGATGAACGTGTGCTCGACGTCGTTCGGAAGGTAGCGGCGGACGGACACCCGATGGCGACTCTGCGGACGGCCGTGTCCGCCCTTTCCGCGGCCGATCCTGACGCGGAGGACATGTCACCGGAAGCGGCCGATCGCAAGGCGGTCCGGCTGACCGCGCAGACGATAACACTGACGGCTGCCATCGAGCGAATCCGACGTGGCAGCGACCCGATCGCACCGCGCGAGGATCTCTCGCTCGCGGCCAATCTCCTGTACATGATGCACGGCGCGGTGCCCGACGACCTCGCCGAGCGCATCATCGACGCGTCGCTGATTCTGCACGCGGAACACGGCATGAACGCGTCGACGTTCTCCGCCCGCGTCACCGCGAGCACGCTCGCCGATATGCACTCCGCCGTGACCGCGGCGATAGGCACGCTGAAGGGGCCGCTGCACGGCGGCGCGAACGAGCGCGTCATGCAGATGCTGCTCGCGATCGACCAGCCGGGCAACGCGGCACAATGGGTGCGCGATGCGCTCGGCCGCGGCGAGAAGATCATGGGATTCGGACACCGCGTATACCGCACGCTGGATCCGCGGGCGCCAATCCTGAAGAAGCTGGCGGAGCAGCTGCTGGAGCGGGGTGGTGACACGCGCTGGCTGCAGATCTCGGAGAACATACAGGCCACGATGCACGAGGAGATGCAGCGGAAGGGCAAGAAGATCTATCCGAACGTGGATTTCTTCAGTGCATCCGTCTACTACACACTCGGTATCCCGATGGACCTGTTTACGAACCTGTTTGCGTGCGCGCGCATGGCGGGCTGGACCGCGCACGTGAAGGAACAGCTGAACGACAACCGGCTGATCCGACCCAAGGCGGAGTATGTCGGTCCGCAGGGGCGGACCACCGCACCCATCGCACAGCGCGCCTGAGGAGCAATCGCGACCATGGCCGAGCCGACCATCTCCACTGCACGCGTTTCCGCCGCCGATCTGAAGACCGAGCTGCTCGTCCTGCACGTGTTCGAGCGGGATACGAGCGCTGCCGGCTTCGTTGCCAAGGTAGACGGCCTCTACGATGGTGCCCTGAGCCGCATTCTCGCGAGCGGCGACTTTGCCGGTCGCAGCGGCGACACGCTCGCCGTCTATCCGCCGGATCCGGCGTGCGGCATCCGCCGCGTCCTGCTCGTCGGTGCGGGCAAGCGCGAAGACCACACGGTCGAGCGGCTGCGCCGCGCGGTCGGTGCCGCCGTGCGCGTCGCGGAGAAGATGGCTATCCGCGAGATGAGCATATCCGTCGGCCACGTGCATCATCTGAGCGAGCACATGGGCGACTACTATGCCGGCCTCGCGGCGGTCGAGGCAGCGGTTCTCGCGTCGTGGGACTACCGTGACCTGAAGACACAGAGCGAAGACAGTGCGCCGCGCGCCACGCTCGACCGGGTCACGATCATGGCCCACGACGATCGCGAGCGCGATGAGCTGGAACGTGCGGTACGGCACGGCACCATCACCGCGCGCGGCGCCAATGTCGCACGCGATCTGCAGCAGCGTCCCAGCAACATGGCGACGCCGAGCTTCGTCGCGGACCGCGCGAAGGAGATCGCCGACCGACTCAAGCTGAAGATCACCGTGCTGGACCGTGACCAGATGCGGAAGGAGGGCATGCATGCCCTCCTCGCCGTGGCGCAGGGCACGCTGGAGGAGCCGCGTTTCGTCGCGCTCGAGTATCGCGGCGGCGAGAAGGACGCGAAGCCGCTCGTGCTCGTGGGCAAGGGCGTGACATTCGATACCGGCGGCATCTCGATCAAGCCGGCGGACCGCATGGAGGAGATGAAGTACGACATGTCCGGCGCCGCGGCTGTCATCGGCGCCATCCATGCCATTGCCGAGCTCGAGCTCAAGGTCAACGTGGTGGCGCTGACCCCGCTCACCGAGAACATGCCGTCAGGCTCCGCGTACAAGCCTGGCGACGTGATCCGCTCGCTGCTGGGCAAGACGATCGAGGTCGTGAACACCGACGCGGAGGGCCGTCTGGCGCTGGCCGACGCGCTCGCCTATGCGCGGCGCTATGACCCGGCCGCGATCGTGGATTGCGCCACGCTGACCGGCGCGTGCGTCGTCGCGCTGGGCCACCACGCGATGGGCCTCATGGGCAACAACGGTCAGCTCATCGATCAGGTGCGTGCTGCGGGCCAGCGAACGGGCGAGCGCTGCTGGCCGATGCCGCTCTGGGACGAGTATCGCGAGCAGATCGACAGCACGATCGCCGATATCAAGAACTCCGGCGGTCGTGCCGCCGGCTCCATCACTGCCGGCTGGTTCCTCAAGGAATTCGTTTCCGACGACACGCCGTGGGCGCACCTCGACATTGCCGGCACCGCATACCGTGACGAGGCCGCGCCGTATCTGCGGAAGGGGGCGGCCGGAGTGCCGACCCGGCTGCTCATCGACTGGGTACGTTCGCGCGCCGGCGCATGATCGCAGCGGCTGGCGCGGGCTCCCGCCGGCCCCGTGCCTCCGTGATGCTGCGCGTCCGCGCAGACGGACGGCGGCCACGGCTCGCGTCCGCCCGGGGGAAGCCCGGGGCGGACGCCGATCCGCGCACGGCATGGGTGCGCTCCGCCCTCACCGCCTTCATCGTCGGAGTGATTCTTTCTGCCGCTGCAGGCGCCCCCTCGCACGCTGAGGCGCAGGATCCGCCGCCGCGACGACCGCAACGCGATACACTGGCCGTGCCGCGCGATACAGTGTCCGCCGACACGATTGCTGCGGCCGATCAGGAGCCGGACACCATCATTCCGCCCGCGCTGCGCTTCCCGTCCATGCCGGCCCGCCCGTTCGTCTCAGCGGGCGGCACGGAATGGGTCTGGGATCGTGAGATGCTGCTGCGCGAGGCCGACGTCAGCCTGGTCGAGCTGCTCGAACGCGTGCCCGGCGTCACCACGTTCCGCGCAGGCATGTTCGTTCAGCCCGAGGCTGCATCGGCCTTTGGCGGCACCGCCACGCGCACGGAGATCGAGATCGACGGCTACCCCTTCGACCCGCTGGCCGGCTCGACCTTCGATCTGTCGCAGCTCGCCCTCGGCCACCTGCGCGAGGTGCGGGTTCAGCGCCGCCTCGGCGTCCTGCGGATTCTGCTTACTACCGAGTTTCCTGAAGCGGGCCAGCCGTACACGCGGGTGGAGGCCGGCATCGGTGTGCCGGCCGCGAACCTCTTCCGCGGCCTCTTCCTGGCGCCCGACGTGATCATTGGTCCGCTCGCGCTCGGCATTGAACGGCTGGATACCGACGGCACCGGACGCACCGAGCCCGCCGGTCTCTTCAGCGGCTGGGCGAAATGGGCGTGGACGAATGGCACGCGCGGCGTCCAGGTCGAGTGGATGCGCGGGACGCTGGACCGGGAATCGAGCTCGCCATGGGTGGTGAACCGCGTGCGCCAGGACATTATCGTGCGTGCCCGCAACGAGCTCGTGCCCGGCTTCGTCGCTGAGATCTACGCCGGCCGGTCTACGCTCGATGAAACAATACCGGGGCCTGACGCGGAATCGTCGGATCTGGAGACGGAGCGCGCGTCCGTGCAGGCCGGTTTGAGGGCGGGTCTCCAGCTTCCATGGGCTGCGCTCGGCGCGTCGCTTCGGTATCGATCGCTGGACAACCTGCCCGTCGGCGAGGCGCAGGTGGAGCTCGAGACGGACACCGGCCCGCTTCGCCTCTCGGCCGATCTCGGACTCTCGGCCTGGGATGGCGGCGGCTCGACCTCGCACGGCGGAGTCCGTGCCGAGGTCGGCGGCCTCTTCGGATCCGACACACGCGCAGGTGCGTCTGCGTTCGGCGAAATGACCCGGGGGACCCGCGGCGCCCCTGCCTTCGACGAAGCGGTGGGTGAAGCTTTCGTCCTGTCCTATCGCACCGGCTGGCGTGCGGGTGTCGCGCTCGATCTCGGTCGGGCATCCGGCAGTGTGGCGTTCGTCAACCTGGAACAGGACTGGGCATGGCCGTTCTGGCTCGATTTCGACCGCGTGGCGGCGCCGCAGCCACTGGGCAGCGCGCAGGGACTGGAGGCGCATGGCCGGGTCGTGCTCTGGCCTGAGTTCCTCACTCTTTCCAGCTGGATCACCGACTGGCAGGACGCGGACGGCTGGACCTATCTGCCTTCGCGCTCGTGGCGCACGGCGCTCGAGCTGCATACGCTGCCTCTGCCGAGCGGCAACCTGGAAATCTTCGCACGCGCCGAAGCACACATGCGCGGCTCCGTTCTCGCATTCGATCCTGCCGCTCTGGATGGCGTCGGCGCCTACTCTCGGCTTCCGGCCTACACCACGGCCGACGGCTATCTGCAGATCCGCGTGATCGACGTCAGAGCGTTCATCCGCTGGGAGGACATGCTCGGCAACATCGAGGATTTGCCGGGGCGGATTCAGCGTGGACCGAGAATCTTCTACGGCGTCAAATGGAATCTCTGGAATTGAGTCCCGGGTCGCCGTCTGTCTGTGCCGTGCCCCGCGCCATGGCCGGTGTGTGCCGCGTTGACCCCGGTGCATGGTTCCTCTACCTTTATCCGGCTGCGGAGCGTCCATGATCCGGAGCATGACAGGGTTCGGCGAGGCCGAGCTGGAAACGCCGGCGGGACGCCTGCGCGCCGAGGCCCGCACCGTGAACCACCGCTACTTCAGCCTCAACCTCCGGGTGGGGCGCGCGGTCGATCGCTTCGAGCCGCAGATCCGTGACTGGCTGCGCGCGCTGCTGCCGCGCGGGCACGTCAATTTCTCGCTTCGGCTGGAGCCGGCGGATGGGACCGGCGACGAGATCGCGCTGCGCGTCAATGAGGCGCGTGCGCGGCAGTACCTGCGGCTGTTGCGATCGCTGAAGCAGGAGCTGGGGCTTCCCGGTGAGGTGGACCTGTCGTTGTTGAGCCGGTTCACGGACCTGGTCGTCGATGAGACCGAGGTCGAGGAACGGGTGCCGGACAGTGCCAGTGTGCAGGCGGTGACTGAGTCGGCCGCGCGTGCGGTGATCGCGATGCGCGAGGACGAGGGGCTGCGTCTGCGGGTGGACCTCGAGGAGCGGCTGAGTGCGATTGCTGCCACGATGGACCATATCGAGGCGCTCGCACCGAAACGCATGGTGGCCGAACGCGACCGCATGCGACGCGTCGTCGCCGAGCTGCTCGAAGGCGTGCCGCTCGACGAGGATCGGATTGCTCGCGAGATCGCCTATATCGCCGAGCGGTGGGACGTGAGCGAGGAGCTGGTCCGGCTGCGATCGCATATCGAGCTGTTCCGCGAGACGCTTGCCGATGAGGGCGCGGAGCCGGTCGGGAAGCGGCTGAGCTTCCTGACGCAGGAGATGAATCGCGAGACGAACACGATCGGTTCCAAGGCGAACGACGCGGCGATCGAGCACCAGGTGATCGCGATCAAGGATGAGATCGAGCGCCTGCGCGAGCAGATCGAGAACGTCGAGTGATGTCGGAGTACCGGCCGTTCCCGCTCGTGATCGCGGCGCCCAGTGGTGCCGGGAAGACATCGCTGGCACGTGCGCTGGTCGAAAGGCGTGCGGATCTCGTCTTCTCGCTTTCGGCGACGACGCGCGCTCCCCGTCCGGGTGAGCAGGACGGTATCGACTACCGGTTCGTGTCCGATGCCGAATTCGACGAGCTGGCCGGGCGTGGTGAGCTGCTGGAATGGGCGCACGTGCATGGTCGGCGCTATGGTACGCTGAAGAGCGGCGTCGAGGCAGCGCTTGCAGAGGGCAGTACTGTCGTGCTCGACATTGATGTGCAGGGTGCGCAGCTCGTGCGGCGGGTGATCGGTGACGCGGTGCTGATCTTCGTGCTGCCGCCGAGCGTATCCGAGATGAAGCGGCGCCTGGACACGCGCGGCAGCGAGAATGCCGAGGAGCTGGCGACGCGCATGCGCACGGCGCGTGCGGAGCTGGACGCAGTGAAAGCCTTCGATTACGTCGTCGTGAACGACGATTTCGAGGAAGCGCTTCGGACCATTGAAGCGATCGTGGCCGCCGAGCGCGAACGGGTGGTGAGACAGCCGCACCTCGACGAAATGCTGGACGGGCTGAGAGCGGACATCGACGGTATCATCCAGGGGAGTCACTGATGCGAGTTTACACTCCGAACGAGTTGGCGAACAATTCGGGCAGCAAGTACCTCGGCGTTCTGGTCGCCGCGCGTTACGCGCGCGAGCTGAACGCACT
>DATHUY010000005.1 GCA_035461765.1 Longimicrobiales bacterium | reverse complement strand
AGGACCAAAGCGGCGAATCCGGCGACTGCCGTCCCATGCTGCCGTAGCATATGTTCTCCTTCTGATGCGGTCGGGACGCCGTCGAGCGAAGGTCTGTGCTCGGGTCAATGAGTCGGATACGGAGGCGCGTCCCGCGGAGGAGCTAGGGCAGTATGGAGACCGAGCGGCTGGAAACAGCTGGATCATGGGAAAGTTCTTGTGGCGCAGGCGGTTTATCCCACCCTTGCGCAAACAGAAGCAGCGGTTCTCCGAAATCGTGTGCCCAATGATTGCGCGGTTTGCGCAAATTGTTCGTAACGATCCGGTGTGAGGGGAGAAGTCTTGCTGCGGAGAATTCTGAAGGGTGCGGCCGAACGGATGCTGACCGCTGAGCCGGTCACTCGGCTGGCACGCCGACGTCGCGCGAGTTCCACGCTGATCCTCGCCTACCACAACATCGTGCCTGATGGCGAGCCCGTAGCCGGCGATATGAGCCTTCACCTCCCCCAACGCCATTTCGCGCGTCAGCTCGACGTTCTGCTGGAGACGCACGAGATCGTGAGGCTGACGGACATCCTCGAGCCGCCGCCCGCCGACGCGCGACGTCCGCGCGCTGTGATCACGTTCGATGATGCGACACAGGGTGCCATGACGGCTGGGGTCCTGGAGCTCGAGAGCCGCAACATGCCCGCGACCGTGTTCATCGCTCCCGCCTTCGTCGGGGGCAGGCCTTTCTGGTGGGACGCCATCACCGGGAGGGGCGGGGCCGCCATGGGGGACGAGCTCCGTCAGTATGCCCTGACGAACCTGGCCGGATCGGATGCGAAAATACGGAAGTGGGCGGAGGATGAGGGGGTGCCACTGCGGCAGCCGCCCACACATCAGCTTTGCGCAACGGAGGAACAGCTCCACCAGGCCGCGGGCGAGGAGATCACCTTCGGCTCACACACCTGGAGTCACCCCAATCTCACCGCCGTCAGCGGAGCGGAGCTTGCGGACGAACTGGCGCACCCGTTGCAATGGTTGACGGAGCGCTTCGACAATGTCGTGAGGTGGCTCGCCTATCCGTACGGTTTCTGTAACGCGGATGTGGCGGCTGCGGCCCTGGAAGCCGGCTATGACGGAGCGTTGCGGGTCGACGGCGGGTGGATATCAGGTGGTCTGACCTCCGGTGCCGCACAGCTACACATGTTGCCACGCTACAACATCCCGGCGGGTTTGAGCGTGCGCGGTTTTCAACTCAGAACGTCGGGTCTTGCAAGGTAAACGATCCGTTCACTCGGCGGATCGTACACGCCCATTCTCCGGCTTCGACCAACGAATGCATGCAACAGATCGGGCGGTGAGCGCCGAAATCTCGCCCCGCGCAGAGCCTGGTCGATCCGTGGACGAACGGCGGTTTGCTCTCGCCGTTTCCATGTGCTTTGCGGCCGTCATCGGCGTGGGACTCATGAACCACGAGATGTGGCGCGATGAGCTCCAGGCATGGCTCATTGCACGAGGCAGCCGCTCGCTCTCGGAGCTCATCTATCTCGTCACCGCAGAAGGTCACCCGGCGCTCTGGCATCTGCTGCTGTATCCGCTCTCGCGCGTGACCGCGGATCCGGCCGTCATGCAGGTCCTCCACCTGATCCTGGCTACATGCGTTGTCTACATCGCGTCGCGCCACGCGCCGTTTCCGCGCTGGCAGCGGGTGCTGCTGGCCTGCAGTTACTTCCTGGCCTTCGAGTACGCGGTGATCAGTCGCAGCTACGTGCTGGCTCCGCTCTCACTGTTCTCGATCTGCGCGCTCGCTTCCACCGAACGGCGCACGTACATCCCCGTCGCTCTGCTGCTGGTGGTACTGGCCAACACCAGCGCCTATGGGCTCCTGGTCGCGGGAGCCGTGAGTGCGGGTTTGATCGTGGACGCGTGGACGCGGTGGCGTGGCTGGCAGCATCTACGTCGGCGACTGCCCATACAGGCGCTCATCATCGTTCTGCTTGGGGCAGCGCTGTCGGCAGGTCAGATCCTGGCCGAGAAGTCGCCCTCATCGGGAGACCGTCGCCCGCGGACGGATCGTCCCCCGCCCTCGACGCAATGGAAGGCAGCCGAATCCCTGGGGCTCGTTTCCCGGGCTTACGTCCCCATTCCCAGGGCCACGGAAAGCCTTCCGGCATGGTGGAATCGGACCATCACGGATTCGAAGACAAAATGGAGTATGGTGGCCGGAGTGATTCTATCCGTCGCTCTTCTGGCCGTCTTCGGAATGTCTTTGCTGGACCGCCCTGCGGCGCTCACTCTCCTGGTGTCGGGAACGCTGAGCATCGTGTTCGTAAGCTACGCGTTCCATCGTGGCGGCATGCGGCACTACGGGCACCTGTTTCTCGTGCTTGTCGCTGCGCTCTGGCTCGCGCGGGTCCTGCCCGGCGCCGCCCTTTCCGGACGGCTCGGCCGTATCGCAGCGGCCTTCAGGCGTCCAGCTTTCATCGCGTTCGCTCTCGTGCTGGGAGCGCAGTCAGTTGCGGCCGGCCTGTATCTCGGCGCCGACCTCGACCGGCCGTTCTCGAGTGCTCGGGAGACGGCCGAATTCCTCGAGGATCTGCCGCTCGATCGCGTTCTCATCGCATCGACGGAAAACCTCGCCGGCAGCTCGGTTTCTGCGTATCTGCGGAC
Source organism: Longimicrobiales bacterium (assembly GCA_035461765.1). Lineage (GTDB taxonomy): Bacteria > Gemmatimonadota > Gemmatimonadetes > Longimicrobiales > RSA9 > SH-MAG3. Next base: position 10,643 of record DATHUY010000005.1, on the reverse strand, counting down.
TCCGATCTTCTACATGAATACCCAGTCGTTCGGTACGTATTCCGACTGGAGACTACGCTGGTATCCAACCTCGCAGGCTTTGCCCGTGCTGCGCCGGCTGCTGTCCGCGGGTGAATATCACAATCTCGTGATCATATCCGGCAGGCCGCTGCCTGACTGGCTGGCCTCCGGTAACGAAGACGGCTGGGTATTCGACGAGATAGCGCGCTTCGATGAGGCGATTGTGGGTAGTGAACGATTTCTTGTCTACAGAGCCAGGCTCCTGCCACCCGAATAGACCGCACTCCGCGGTCAGCGGGGAATAGCACCCAACGATTTCGCGGTATGCCCCCGATCTGTGGTTGGCAGGCAGCATATGGGTGTTGCGTGGCCGCATCATAAATGCTCAGGACAATCCCGGCAGACATGGGCGGGCGCCGGTGAAGACCACGTCAGAGCACCACATAGGGCGTTCTGCGCCGCGTTGTGATCTCACCCGGACTTGCGGCCGCAAGGTGGCATGACGGGTGCTCCATCCGGGCGACCTGGGACGGTGCCCCGACCAGCATCAGCACAACCGTAGCACGTGTTTCAGCACTGTCCGCTGCTGCGCCAGCTCGATCGGCACCCGCTGGTTCGTCGCCGGCGTCAGGCGGTGCGGACGAGGGCGGCGGGATTTTCCAGGGCCCGATGCCTGATGCACCCGGTTGCCGCAGGACGGACCCGGGTGCGAACGATCATGGACGATTCCCTTGAGAAAGTCGCGTGGACATGAGTGGAGACGGCTCACCGACGTGGCATGACGTCGCGCCATTGGAGGACGGAGACCGGGTAGTCGTAATCGGCGGAGGCCCGGGCGGTCTGACGGCCGCCTACCTGCTGGCAAAGCAGGGTGTGGCCGTCACGGTGCTGGAGGCGGACGACGTCGTGGGTGGCATCTCCCGAACGGTCCGGTACAAGGGATACCGGTTCGACATCGGCGGCCACCGCTTCTTCACGAAGATCCGTCCCGTCGAGGAGCTCTGGCATGAGATTCTGGGCGGCGAGTTCATCTCCGTCCCGCGCCTCTCGCGCATCCACTACAATGACCGTTTCTTCGATTATCCGCTGAAGGCAGCCAACGCCCTTTCAGGTCTGGGGCTCTGGAACGCCGTCCTGATCGTGCTGAGCTACATCCGCGCGCACCTGCGCCCGAGCGAGGTGGAGGACAATCTCGAGCAGTGGGTGGTGAACCGCTTCGGCCGGCGACTCTACGAGATCTTCTTCAAGACATATACAGAGAAGGTCTGGGGGATGCCCTGCACGGAGATACGCGCGGAGTGGGCTGCACAGCGCATTCAGAACCTGTCGCTGTACCGGGCCATCCTGTCGGCGGCAGCCGTGAACCGCCGATCGACCGATATCAAGACCCTGATCAACGAATTCCAGTATCCGCGCTACGGACCCGGACAGATGTGGGAGATGTGCCGGGACCGAATCGAGGAGATGGGCGGTGAAGTCCTCATGCGGCACTGCGTCGAGTCCATCGAGCTCGAGGCTGGCCGCGTCGTCGCGGTCAAGGTGCGTTCACCCGAGGGTGTACAGCGGATCGAGGGCGACCACTTCATTTCGACCATGCCTGTACGCGAGCTGGTGGCGGCCCTCGAGCCCGCCCCCCGCGCGGACATTCAGGCTGCCGGCCAGGGATTGAAGTACCGGGACTTCCTGACTGTCGCGCTCATGCTCGACCGCGAAAAGCTCTTCCCGGACAACTGGATCTACATTCACACGCCCGGGGTGAAGGTCGGCAGGATCCAGAACTTCAATAACTGGAGCCAGGCGATGGTTCCTGACGCCGGCCATACCTGCCTGGGCCTGGAGTATTTCTGCTTTGAAGGCGACAGTCTCTGGGAAACCAGCGATGATGATCTGATTGCGCTCGCCACGAAGGAGCTTGCGGAGCTCGGCCTGGCCTCCGGCGCGAATGTCGTCGACGGCGCGGTCGTCCGCATGCCGAAGGCGTACCCGGTCTACGACTCTGCCTATCGTGACCACCTGGACACCGTGCGTTCGTATATCGACCCGATCGCGAACCTCCATCCGATCGGCCGCAACGGCATGCACAAGTACAACAACCAGGACCACAGCATGCTCACGGCGATGATGACGATCTGGAACATGCAGGGAGCGCGGCATGATGTCTGGGCCGTGAATACGGACTTCGAGTATCACGAGGAGATGCGCGTACCGGAGCCGCGGCCGGAAGCTGCCGTACCTGTCGAGGCAGCGTAGCCGTGATCAAATGATGCGCATTGGTGTCGACGCGGCCTGTCTGGCCAATGCTCGCGGATACGGCCGGTTCACGCGGGAGCTACTGAAGGCCATGTTCGCCCTGGCGCCGGATGACGAATTCGTGCTGTTCCTGGACGAACAGGCACAGGACCACATCGACTTCGATGCGCCCAACGTTCGAGCGGTGAGCGTGGATCAGCGTGTCTCGCCCACGCGCGCCGCGGCCGCCGACACATACCGCTCCCCGGGTGACATGCTGCGTTTCAGCGCAGCGGTCTGGCGTGAGCGACCGGATGTCTTCTTCTCGCCGTCCGTGTACACCTACTTTCCGCTGCCGCCACGCATCCCGGCACTGGTGGCCATTCACGACGCCATCGCGGAGCGCTACCCGGAATTGACCCTTCCGGGCCGGCGCGCGCGGCTCTTCTGGAACCTCAAGGTGCGCCTGGCGCTGTGGCAGGCCGACCTCATCCTGACGGTCTCCGATTATGCTGCGCTCGAGCTCCAGGAGGTACTTCACCTGGCACCCGGCAGAATACGGGTCGCCGTCGAAGCGCCCGCAGCGGGGTACCGGCCGAGTGATTCACGGGCGGACGTCCAGGCTGCCGCGACGCGGCTCGGTCTTCCCGACGGCGCACGCTGGTATGTCTATGTGGGGGGATTCAATCCGCACAAGAGGGTCGACCGCATCGTGCGTGCGCACGCACGCCTCGTTGCGGAGCGCCCGGCGGACCCTGTTCATCTGTTACTCGTCGGCACCACGTCGGCGGACGTGTTCCATGGTGAAGTCGAGCACATCCGCCGCACGGTCGCGGAACTCGGGACGGGTGAGCTCGTGCACTGGACCGGCTGGATTCCCGACGACGAGCTGCGCCACATCCACTCGGGCGCAATAGCGCTGGTGCTGCCATCGGAGTCCGAAGGCTTCGGCCTCCCGGCGGTCGAGGCGGCCGCCTGCGGGACGCCCGTGATCGCGACTACCGCGAGTCCGCTCCCGCAGCTGCTGGAGGGGGGCGGAATCTTCATTCAGCCGGGCGACGAGGACGCTCTGACCGCAGCCCTGCTGCGTCTGAGCGGGGACGAGGACTGCCGCCGCAGATTCGGGGCTGTCGCCCGCACGCGCGCTGCGGCGCTCTGCTGGGACACGAGTGCCCACGCAACCCTCGGCGCGTTGCGCGAGGTGGTCGCATGAGAGCGATTCTGACCTATCACTCGATCGACGGCTCCGGCTCGCCGATTTCCGTGGACCCGGCCGCGTTCCGCAGACACGTGGAATGCCTCACCACAAAGGGGCCGCGCGTCGTGGGCATGGATGAGCTGCTTATGCTGCCGGATGATTCGTCCGCAGTAGCGATCACGTTCGATGACGCCTTCGTCAACTTCGCGGAGCTGGCCTGGCCGCTTCTCAACGACCACGGCCTGCCCGTAACGCTCTTCGTGCCGACTGAACATGTGGGCGGGACGAACGCCTGGAGCGCGACCGATCGTTCCATCCCTCACCTGCCTCTCCTCGACGGCGATGCCCTTGCCCGACTCGCTGCCGACGGCGTCACGCTCGGGTCGCACACGTGCACGCACCCGCATCTGACGTGGCTGAGTGCCGGGGATGTCCGCGGCGAGCTGGAACGCTCAGCGGATCAGCTTCAGCACATGACCGGTGTGCGGCCGTCCTGTCTGGCCTATCCGTACGGTGCGTACAACCCCGACATAGCCGCCGCAGCCGGCGCCATCTATTCCATGGCGTGCACCACGGAGATGCGCTTCCTGCGGCCTGGCGACGAGCAGCTCCGCCTGCCGCGCCTGGATATGTACTACCTGCGCAGCGAGGAGTCGCTGTCTGCCTGGGGCTCACCGCGGCTGCGTGTGTACCTACAGGCGCGGGCACGTGCTCGTGGTTGTCGTGAGCTGTTTCAATCCGTGACGAATCGATGAATACACCCCGTCCGTACCTCTCCGTCGTCGTCCCGGTACATCGCGGCGAACGGGTCCTGCGGCAGTCGCTTCCCGCACTGTGCGCCAGCGATCTTCCGCGCGCCGAGTGGGAACTGATCGTGGTAGATGACGCGAGCGGAGACGACACGCCGGACATTGCCGCCGAGTACGCGGACGTGGTCATACGCCTCGAAGGAAATCCACGAGGCCCGGCGTTCGCCCGGAACCGCGGCGTCGAGGCGTGCCGCGGTGAGGTCGTCGTATTCATCGACGCCGATGTGTGCGTGCAGCCGGATGTCCTTGCCAGCTTCGCCCGGGTGTGCCTGACGGAGCCTGATGTCGCCGCAGTCTTCGGCTCCTATGATGCAGATCCGGTCGCCCCGGGTGTGATCTCGCAGTTCCGAAACCTGCTGCACCATCACGTGCATCAGTGCAACGCGGGCGATGCGGAGACGTTCTGGGCCGGGTGCGGTGCGGTGCGGCGCGACGTGCTTGTGGAGATCGGCCTGATGGACGCCCGGCAGTTTCCCCGGCCGCAGATCGAGGATATCGAGCTGGGCCGAAGGCTCCGTCGTGCTGGCCACCGTATCCTGCTGCGGCCGGATATTCAGTGCGCACATCTCAAGCAATGGACGCTGCGCAACATGATCGTCACGGACTTCCGCGACCGCGGCGTACCGTGGATGCGCCTGCTGCTGAGTGAAGGCGCGACGCAGACGCCGGCCACGCTGAATCTGCGCGCGCGGGAGAAGTTGTGCACTGCGCTCGTCGCGCTCGCCGCGCTGGCACTGGTCGCCACGCTGTGGTCCGGTTCGATAATCCCGATGGTCATCGCCGGCGCCTGCGTGCTGCTGATCGTCGCCCTGACGCACCAGTTCTACCGCCTCCTCGTGCGTACCAGAGGAGCGGGATTCGCGCTCGCGGTCGTTCCCCTGCAACTCGTGTTCTATTTCACGGGCGGCATGGCGGCTGTCGCGGGCGCTTTGCTGCATTACGCTGACCGGGTGCCGTCGCGTGTCGAGGGTCCCGCGGCCGGGAGATCGGGCGCCATAGTTCCGCCGCCTGCGGATCGAGCGTAGGTCACCCAGGGAGAGACGACCATGACAAGCGCACGACGGGAGTCACCACCTCTGCACCTTTCGGTCGTATGTCCGTTCTACAACGAGGCGCGGATCATCGAGCAGGCCGTCCTGCAGCTGCTCGAGCAGCTGGCCACGCTGGACTGCACGTGGGAGCTCATTGTCGTCGACGACGGCTCAACCGACGGGTCGCGCGATGTCGTCCGGCCCATCGCCGCGCGCCGGCCTGAGCTGCGACTGCTCGGTTACACTCACAACCGCGGGCGGGGACATGCGCTGCGCACCGGCATCGCCGCGGCTCGCGGTGACGTGATCGTGACGACCGAGATCGACCTTTCCTGGGGCACCGACATCGTACACCGTCTCCTCCAGGCCATGCATGCCTGGCCGGATGCCCACATCGTGGTGGCGAGTCCCCACCTTCCGGGCGGTGGCTATCGCAACGTGCCGTCCAAACGCGTGTTCTTCAGCCGGTTCGGGAACCGCGTGATCCGCGCGTGCATGGGTGACTCGGTGACCATGAATACGGGCATGACACGCGCGTACCGACGCGAGGTCATTCAGTCGCTGCCCCTGATCGAGGACGGCAAGGAGTTTCACCTGGAAGTCATCCTGAAGGCGACCTCGTTCGGCTTCAGGATCCGCGAGATCCCGACGCTGCTCGAATGGAAGGAATACAAGCACAGCGGGCGCCGCGTAGCGCGAAAGAGCTCGTCTTCCGTCGGGAAGCTCGTCGTCTCGCACAGCCTGTTCAGTCTCTTTGCCAATCCGATCCGCTACGTCTGGGCCATGGCGCTCGGATCGTTTGCATTCGGCGTCGCGTTCTTCCTTGGTGCCGTGGTGCTGTTCGCCCTCGGAAGAGTGTCGGTCTACACGGCGCTCATGAGCGTCTCGCTCATCCTGCTGTCCCTCGTCCTCTTCGTCATGGGCGTTGTGTTGAAGCAGGGCTTCATGGTGCAGCGTGAGCTGTGGATCCTCCAGCGTTACCAGGTCCTGGCGCAGGGCCCGGGGATGCTGCTCGCTGAGCTGTCCGCACCCCCGGACCGCACCGTCGAGGGCGGCGCGCGACCGTCGGCGAGCCGCACGGAAGCCGCCACTCTTGCCGGGTCGGGTTCTTGACGCCCACGGCCGTTTCGGTCACTCGATCTGCCGAGTCCGGGGATGCGTCGGCCGTAGTCGCGTCGCCAGCCCGAAGCCGCCGCCTTTCGCCCCCGGTGCGTACGGCTCTTCTGCTGGCGGGCGTCGCCTTCGTGCTGTATGCCTCCGGTCTTCGCTGGGGGCTTCCGTACGCGACTGCGCCGGAGCGCGTGGACGCGTGGGCCGTCGACGACGAGACGCCACTGGGTCCTCTGGCCGAACTGCACAACATCCTCGATCCCAAGCCCGATCGCAATCTCGGATACCCGCTGCTGTACCCCTTCACCGTCCTGGTCGCGTATGCGCCCTACATGGTCTACCTCGCCGTGACGGACGGTCTGGAGAGCCCGGGCGGAGAGTATCCCTTCGGTCTGTCCGATCCGGTGCTGTCGCTGCGTGTGCTCGGGTTGATCGCTCATCTCGTCACCACCCTCCTCGCCGTAGCCGCGGTCGTGGCGACGTACGATGCCGCACGTGTCGCGTGGGGACGCCGTGCCGGCGTCGCGGCCGCGCTGTTCGCCATGACGGCGGCGCCCATGTTCTACTATGCGCGCACGGGTAACGTCGACGTTCCGATGCTGTGCTTCCTGATGCTCGCATACGCCGCATTCGCACGCATGGTCGTAAGCGGATACACCGTGCGGCGCGCAGTCGCGCTGGGGATCTTCGTGGGCCTCTCGCTCGCCACGAAGGAAGCGGCACTCGGCGCGTTCCTCGCGATGCCGGTGGTGGTGTTCGAGCTGTCGCGGCGGCAACGGCAGCTGCCGGTCGGCAGCATGGCGTTCTGGAAGCCGCATCTCCAGGCGCTCCTCGCTTCGTTCCTCGCCCTCGGAGCCGGCAGCGGCCTGTTCGTGGAACCCGGCCGTTACCTGGCTCACCTGCGCTATCTGGGGGGGAGGGTCAATGAGCTCGCCGTCTCCGACGCGGGTTCGGCCGCCGTCCGGACCTTCGGCTACACGTTCGGCGAGCACATCGCCTATGCGCGGGCGCTGCTCATCGATCTGCAATCGATCCTCAATCCGGGTGGTCTGGCGCTCGCCGCCGCAGGCGTCGCCATCGCGTGCTGGCGCCGGGAGCGGGCTGCTCTGCTGATCGTCCCGATAGCCTCTTACCTGGGGTGGATCTTCCTCTCTCTGCGCGCTGCCCAGGTGCGCTACATGCTGCCTGCTGCCGTCATGCTCGCCTGTTTCGCCGGATATGCCGTGCTCTGCGCATCACGATCGAAGCGGCCGGTGTTCCGGTACGGCGTGTCCGCGGCCGCGGTCGTCATACTGCTGGTGCAGCTCCTGCGCGGCGTGGACCTCACGTACCAGATGGTCAACGATTCGCGCTTTGCCGCCGCAGCCTGGTTCGAGCAGCAGGCGCGGCCCGGTGACCGCGTCGAGTTCTTCGGTCCCAGCCAGAAGCTGCCGCCACTGGATGCGCAGGTCGTGTCGGACAGAGCGACCGGATACTACGGCATGTACGTGCCGGCGCAGGTCGATGAGGCAAAGGTGCAGGAGATACTCAGTGGCTGGCAGGAACGCAGGCCGCGGTTTGTCATAGCCATTCCGGACCATACGAGTCCCGCGGGCGTGCAGCACAGCCACACATTCCCGTCGGCCCTTTTCAACGCTTTGATGGAGGCTCGCTACGGTTTCCATCCAGCGGTCTACTTCAGAACGCCGCCGCTGTTTCCGTGGCTCCCCGCCGCGCGACTGGACTACCCCGTCGTCAATCCGCCAATACAGGTGTTCGAAGCCTTGGGAGAGAACGAGAATCGGCCGCCAGAACCCGTCCGGAACCAGCCGGGAGCCGGGCTCCGCTGACCCCCTCTCAACCTGCTTGCATACACGCAGTGCATGGTCCGCATCTTGTACTTCTCGTGCTGACGCTTCGACCCGGAAAGTACCGGATTGTTATACCTCAACACACGCTCCCCGGAGGTCGCATGAGAACATTCACGTCGTATAAGGCAGCCGTTGCCGTCGCCGCACTGGCGGTAATGGCAGGGTGCGAGCAGTCGTCGGAAATCACTGCTGTACAGAGTTTCGAGCCGTCCGCCGTCACGTTGCCGATGACGCCGGCCGCCGGCGTGATCTACGCCTGTAAGGACTATGCGGGCACCGGGACATTCGATTTCACCGCAACGAATTTCACCACGGTCAACGGCACGCTCCACACCGGTGCCAACTTCCAGGTGGATGCCGACGCCTGCGTGCTCGTAGCGTCCACGCCGACGATGAGCGGCAACTTCGTGCAGGTCACGGTGTCGGAGGTCGTTCCGGCCACGGCGACCCTGACGAAGATCGAGCTCTATACGTTCAATGCATCCAATCCGGGTGCCGGGTGGAACGGCCAACCCATGCAGACGTTCACCAGCGTCGACGGAATCCAGACGCGCGCCGGTAACGACCTGGGCCGCGTAATCGTGTTCTACAACGAAGCCATGCCCGATGAGGGCGAGGAAGGCTGCACACCGGGATACTGGAAGAACCACGAGGCCTCGTGGGCCGCCACCGGTTATTCGCCGGCGCAGCTTGCCGGCAGCGTGTTCGCGCTCGGCGGGTACCCGACACTGGCTTCCAATACGCTTCTGGAGAGCCTCAGCAACAAGGGTGGCCCCGGCGCCGACGGCGCAGCCTCCATCCTGATCCGTGCGGCTGTGGCAGCGCTCCTGAACGCTTCGAGCCCCGACGTCGACTATACGATGACGGCAGCGGAGATCATTGCCGCGGTGGACGCAGCGCTCGCAAGCAACGATCGTGAAACCATGCTCAGCCTGGCGGCTGACCTGGATTACGACAACAACCTGGGCTGCCCGCTGAACTAGCTTCTGCGGACGGTTCGGCTGGAGGGAAGAGGGTCCCGGGTTCTCCCGGGACCCTCTTCATCGCAGATGACCCTCGCCAGATTCGCGACCCGTCGCGGTGTCGCTGGGCCGGCCGGACGGGCGGCTGGCAATAGACGGGGACGCCAGCCATTGCCGTTGCACGAGCCTTACAGGGACGTGCTGCGCCGACGCAACACTCCGCGAAGCCTCCATGTCGATCAGCGCGGGAAGGGCTATTCCTCGTTGCGGCTCAACGTTTCTGAAGAGACGGTCGCAGCCCGGAGGGCGGTCCGATTCTTGTGAATCCCTGTGTTAAATTCCGCGAAATGAACCGCGCACGCTCAGCTACAAGCCGGCCCGAGGATGGGAGATACGGATGCAACTCGACACATGCGCCGTGTGCGGATCGACTGAGCTGCGCCAATGGTTCAGCACCACGTTTGGGGCGATTGGTCGATGCGACGGCTGTGGCCAGATTCTGCGCGCGGACTCCCCTACAGTCGACAGCATGGTGCTGGCCCACCGCACAGGCCGGCTGCACGAATCCGCATACGCAACGAACAGCGAAACGGCCACGCATGATCTGTCCTTCGTCACGCGGTTCGTCGAACTTGCTGTCGCGAACGCTCCCGTCAGGCGGGTATTGGATGTTGGCTGCAGCACGGGGCACTGCCTGGCTCGTTTTGAGGCGTTGGGTTTCGACTGTGTTGGCATAGAACCCGTGGCGGAGCTGCGTGAAGTTGCGCGTCGACGCCTGGACGGTGTCGTCATTGCCGCTCCCATTGAAGAGGTGGAACTTGAACCAGGGTCGTTCGGGGCAGTTGTGCTCTGGGACAGCATCGAGCATCTGGTCGACCCGAGGGCTGTACTGGAAAAGGTGAAAAGCTGGCTTTGTCCCGGGGGGCTTCTCGGTATCGCCACGCTCAATCACGATAGCCTGATGTACTCGATTTACCACGTTCTTCGCCGGCCGCTCCCGGCGATAGCGCAAGGCTTTGGTGACAGGCTCTACAATCCGTTCCACACCTACTATTTCACCATGCGGTCGTTGGCACGACTTGTGGATGATACCGGATTATCCATTGAACAGCACAAAGGCTATGAGTTTCCGCTGTCGCGCCTCGATGCGAGCAAGGTGTTCAAGGCAGGAATGCGTGGCCTCTATGCGATCCAGTGGCTCACAGGCACGCAGGGAGAACAGTACATGTTCGCTCGCAAGCCACCGCGGGCGTCGTGACACTGCGCTCCCACGCGATCGGAGACTGACCTGAGCGTGATCAACCGACGAGTCCTGTCCGCCCTCAGGGTGGTCCTGGGCCTGGGGCTGCTGTGGTACGTGCTGGTGAAGACCGACGCCCGCCACGCCCTGATTCCTTTCCTTCAGGCATCGTGGGTGCTGCCGGCACTGCTGCTCGGCGTGCTTTTCGGAGCCG